>CALAXS010000683.1 GCA_937895305.1 uncultured bacterium | reverse complement strand
CGGCTATCAATGCATTTCTAGGCTGTGCCTAGCTCCGCATGGATGTCGAGGAATGCACCTCCAAGCTCACGTTTATTCAACGTAGCGATGCTATGGCCCTGAATCTTCGTCTAAACGAAGCTATATCTGAACATGAACTGGAATCTATCAAGACTTTGCTCAAAGACATCAATGTCAACATCGAAGTGCATGAGGAAGGGTGTCAAATTCATATCGCCTTTCACAACGAAGAGCCTCATGCTTTGCGCACATCCCTTGAACCCCTGGTTACTGTTATGGGGGATGAAGACTTCCCCCATTTCATGCCATTGCGAGAAAAAATCGAAGAACTTAATATCCAGTTGCCCTCTACGGTGCTCCAGGAAGATATCGCTTTCGTTGATACACCCGGTGTTCATTCGGTTTCCCAGACCCGCCAGGAAATCACCTATGGCATTATAGAGCGCAGTCATCTGGTTATTTGCTTTGTAGACAGCAGCTTTGCTGGGAACATTCACGATCTCAATTTCATCAAGCGCATCATAAAATGGCGTGGACGGCGGGTCTTTTTTGTGCTGAACAAAGCCGACAAACTGGATCCGGACGAAATTGATATGCGCGGTATACGAGGCCCGGCCAGCAGCCTGCTCGAAGCATTCGGTCGCCACGACATCCCGGAAGACTCTGAAATTTTCTTTCTCTCCGGCTACCGTGCCCTTCGTGCTCAACAGCTTGATAATGGTCAAATCACGCTTGAAGAAGTTCTGGATGACAACAAGATCTCCATCCCGCTCGGGATTCAGAAACGACTGGAAGAAAGCACCCATCCGAACGCGGATCTTGCTGCCTACCTTATGGGGCAAAGCCGTTTTCCACATCTGAAAGAACGTCTCCTCGACTATCTTCTCAATGAAAACAAGGCAGGTGCCGTAGTGGGCACGGCAGGTCGTTTCGTCTGGGAGCGTGCCGATGATTTTATGGCACCCCTGGAAAATGAACTTGAACTGGCCAAAGACCCCACCAAGTTCGATGAACTTCGTGCAAACCGGGAGAACCTCCTCCAGAAGCTCGAAGAAATTCGTGCCAATTCCGATCAGGTCCTTAACCGATACAATGCACGCTCCAAAGGGGGGCAGTTGGATGGTGTCGTCTGTACAGGCTATGAAGCGCAGTTCCGAAGCAAAGTGAACGAAGACACCATTCAGGAAAAAGTCATTGCTCCTCTTATTGCATGGCTGCGTGAAGGCAATAATCTGAAAGACGCGCGGCGCAAAAAATTCGAGTCCCTCTCCACACAAATGGAGCATCAGGTGGATGAATTCATTTCCACCATTATGCAAGGCCTTACCGCGACCATGGAACAGGCAGAACAGGAAGCCCGGGATGACATCACCGAGCATCTGGGGCAGGTACGTGGCTTGCGTACCCACATGACCGATCCCGGTCAAGTTGAAATCTCTGTTATCGAATCCTCTGTTGCTGGAAGCTATATGGCCTTTGGTGCAGGCGGGGCAGCCCTCGGCGCAGCAGCGGGTGCCGCCGTTGGTTCCTTTGTCCCTGGACTGGGTACTGCTATCGGTGCAGGTGTGGGCGGTCTTATGGGTATTGCTACCGGCTTCCTCACCCGACTGGCCTGGAGTGAGGACCGATGGCTTAAAAAACTGGAACCAGCCATTCAGGAAAATGCCCTCAACATGATTATTCATGGCGTTAAAGATAAAGAAGGGTACCGTGGTAAACCCATTATCGAGTCTGTGGCCGAACACTTACGTACCCGCGCCGATGTATTCTACGAAGCGGTTCAGGGTGAAGTGGATAACGCCATCGATGTAGTCCAAAAGGAATGTGATGGCCTTCTTGCCCGCGAAGAAGAAATCCGCAGGGAAAGCAATGCCATCATTGAACGGCTGGAACCCAAGGTTACCCAACTTTCAGCCCTGCGTAGTCAAGCACAGACCATTGTTGAAGAAACAACGCGTGTCGATAAAGTGACCTTATAATGGGTGAATGGAATCCGCCCCAATACAATCACCTCATAGAAGAACCCCTTCAATCAGCCCGTGTTGAATTACTCAATGATTCACGGGTACATCAGGCCATGCAAAGAACAGGCTCTGAAGCGGAGCACTTTCTTCAACAACTCCTGGATGAAAAACTCTTCGCCGCGGCCACTGCGGGGCTGGACGCTGTAGAATCCTCGTTGCGGGTAGAAGCAACCGAGGTGCTTTTGAACAATGGACACAAGGCCAGTGCTATCCGTGAAATCGTAAAAGAACTGGGTAATCCTTTTTTTACGCCGCCGGCCTATATGCTCAATAAATCTGCTAGGGCAGATATACCGCCTCTGGTCGGTGCCATACTCTTCTTCGCCATCACCACCCTCCTCAGTTTTACCGTCTTTTTCTTCTACGAACTCAACACTATGACCCTCGTACTCTTCATTGCCTGTAGCATCATGCCGGCCTATCTCATCAAGGATCGCGCAGAAAAACGTGCCGCGCTACGTATTCAATCGGGAGTGCGTGAATATCCTGCCCTCATCTGTCGTCATTATCTACAGATATATGAGGAGGCCTATGAAAACTACCGCAATGGCATACAGGACAAGCTCGCAGGATCAAGGGAAACCCCCGTAATTTCACCCCTTGAAACCAAAGCCTGAACATCATAGTCCTAAACGGGCATAAGAAAATGTTGTAAAGATGAATTCCCGCTATGTATTTGCTATAATTTGCACACTTTTGGATGAATAATTAAACGGGCGACCACCCGATCTGGTAAACAAGGAGATCCCATGAAAATCACAACGACCCTGCTGACAATTGCACTTATGTTGATGGCACTCGGCGCCCCCGCCATGGCCGAAGAAATCGAACTTAAATTTGAACTGCCCGAGCCCTTCTTCGGTGGTACGCCCGTAGACTATTGGGGCCCCAATCTGGAGGAAGAATCCTTCAAGCCCCGCCCCGCCTTCAAGGCTGAAGCGGGTACCAAGATCATTTCCAAAGGTAAAGCCGTTACCAGCAGCGACAAGAACCCTGCACTCGGTGAACTGAAGATGCTCGTTGATGGCGACAAAGACTACAGCAAAGACAGCCTCATCGAACTGGGCGAAGGCGTACAGTGGGTACAGGTAGACCTCGGTGCGGAAAGCACCCTGGAATGTCTCCTCCTCTGGCACTTCCACGAAGGTAACCGCGTATATTTCGACGTGGTTGTTCAGGCTTCCAACGACAAAGAATTCAAGAAAGACGTCATAACCCTGTACAACAATGACTTCGACAACAGCGCTGGTTTCGGCGTGGGCGAAGACAAAGAATACAAGGACAACGACAAAGGTCGCCTCATCGATGGCAAGGACACCAAGGCACAATACGTTCGCGTATATGGCCAGGGCAACACTGCCAACGACCTTACCAACTTCGTAGAACTCGAAATCTGGGGCCGCTAGGCACACCGCCATTACCCATATAAATCCTATCCGACCACGCTGAAGCACCCGCTTTGGCGTGGTTTTTCTTTGCCTGAAACTCACGTATACTGAAATGAGTCAAAGCTGTGATATAACAATCAGAACTTAAAAGGGAACAATACCAATGAAAGTCATCGCACCACTACTCTTCATCCTGGCCCTGGGTGGCATGGTCTTCTACATGACCGCTTGCAGTAAAGAAACTGCAGAAGTACCTGCTCCAGTGGAAACCGTTGAAGAGGCTATCGAGGTTGCGGCTGTTGAGCCGACACCCGTACCCGTGCCAGTGATTGAAGAAGCACCTGCTGAAACCATCGAGCTAGAATTCGAGTTACCAGAACCTTTCTTCGGTGGAACGCCGCTTCCCTATTGGAGCGAGTACCTTGAAGAAGAATCCTTCACGCCACGACCAGCCTTCAAGGCTGAAGCGGGTACAACGGTCATTTCTAAAGACAAATCCGTCACCAGCAGCGACATGAACCCTGTACTGGGTGAACTCAAGATGCTCACGGATGGTGATAAAGCCTTTGACAAGGAAAGTCTCATAGAGCTGGGTGAAGGCGTACAGTGGGGCCAGGTTGATCTTGGTGCTGAAAGCATCCTTGAATGTATCCTGCTCTGGCACTTCCATGCTGACAATCGCGTTTATTTTGATGTGATTGTTCAGGCCTCCAACGATCCTGAATTCAAAACGGGTATCACCACCCTTTACAACAACGATTATGATAACTCAGCAAAGCTTGGCGAAGGCAAAGACTTTGAATATATCGATAATGACCGAGGTCGCCTCATTGACATGAAAGATACCCAGGCTCGCTACGTCCGGGTTTATGGCAACGGTAACACCGCTAACAACATGACCAACTTTGTGGAACTCGAAGTCTGGGGACGCTAGGTTCTGCTTCTATTTCCATAGTCCTTGGGTCATAACCCCCAGGTTTATAGGCTCAAAACGGTCGAAGTGGATGTCGCGGACATAGGCAAGATGCTCTACCTTCCAGAGCAAGTCGTGGCCTTTCATCCACCGTACCGGCTTTACCTGGCGTTGCCACCAGGCCATCTCGGATGCTTCCGCTTCCCTTCGTGGTCCGGCAGTCCCATACAAGCGCACCCCCGGTGCAGCGTTGAATCGTCCTCCGTAGAGCGACTTGAGCCAGAGCCACTTGCTGCTGTTTATCGCCATGACACATACCCTGGGATCACGATCCAGATTCTTGCCCAGTGCTTGGGTGAACAACTCAAAATAGGTGCCGCGACATTCCTTATGCAGGCGCAAGGAACCAATGGGGGTACTGTGGGGGCCTCCACCTTCATTGACCGAGACGATAGAAAATGCGAGTGATGACAAGCGTGACGCATTACAGACATGTCGTATAGTATTCCAATGTGCTTCAAGTTCCATAGTGTAATATCTCCGTTAATCGCCGATGGCCTATCCACGCATGATAGGACAGTTTCATATTTTAAACAACACTGCCTCGGAAAGTGACCATTGGTTGGATTCAATTTGATTCTACCCGCCCCCAGCCCGTAGGCTTTCTCTAGAAGTTCGTTCCCAAGCTCTGCTGGGAATGCATACACCGGAGCTCTGCTCCGGAAAACAAACGCCTTTGACCCGAAATACTACAACTTCACTGCCGACTTTGGTTAAGTATGCTGACGCGGAGATTCCTGCCTCCGCAGGAATGACAAGGGAATATAGGATTCTGTGAATAACAAAATCGTAGCAGGGTCTGCAATAAACTTTCCTTGCAGGAATGACAAGACGGATTAACAGGAGTACACACACATTGAAACAGGGCGCATTCTGGATAGTCTGGGGGCTCATCTTTATCCTCGCAGCAGCCCTGCGTCTGAACGACCTGGACGTACGCCCCATGCACGGCGACGAAGCGAACCAGGCGGTGAAGGCGGAGCTGCTCCTGGAAGACGGCGTGTACATCTATGACCCCCACGAACACCACGGTCCTACCCTCTACTACGCGGCCCGTATCGTCCAGGGCGTCCTGGGCATACATTCCGCAGCGGACACCACCAAATGGTCCTACCGCATCGTCCCGGTCCTCTTCAGTCTCGGCATCCTTCTGCTTCTCCTCGCTATGCGCAAACAACTGGGCTACGCAGCCACCTGTTGGGCTACGCTGTTCATTGGCGTGTCCCATGCCCACGTCTACTACAGTCGCTACTTCATCCAGGAAAGCCTCCTCCTCTTTTTCATCCTACTCGCCATCTATGCAGGATTCGTCTATCTTCAAAAACCTGGTGCCCTTCGCGCTATTCTCTTTGGCTGTGCCCTCGGACTCATCCACGCCACCAAGGAAACCTCCGTCCTCATCTATGCCGCCATGGGTGTCGGCTTCTTCTGCTTCATCACCCTAGCCCTGTACCACGACCGCAAAGTCTTCTACTGGCCCATGGCTACGCCCGTCAATCGCACAGAGCTTGAACGAAGCTTTCTACAACGAGTAATACTTCCATTAAAAGCACAGATCCCTCTCCTCATTATGGGCTTTGCCATCATCATCATCGTCCTCTTCTCCGCATTCTTTACCCACCTGCGTGGTCCACTCGACGCCTTCCTCACCTACATCTCCTATACCGAACGCGCTGAAGGTATGGGTTCCGTCGCCAACCACGACAAGCCCTGGTTCTACTACTTCCAGATCCTCGGCTGGTACATGCGCCCCCACTCCCCCTTCGTGTGGACAGAAGCCACCTTTCTCATCCTGGGTCTGTTTGGTATGGTCTGGGGACTGATGCGAAATACGACCGACGTCGAAATTGAACACACTATTCAGTGGCACCGATTCTTCACCGGATTCGCGCTCACCCTCACCCTGCTCTATACCCTCATCCCCTACAAGACCCCCTGGAACCTCCTCACCTTTTACCTGCCCGTACTCATACTCGCCGGGCTGGTCATGGCCGAGGTGGGCCATAGGTTTATAAAAGGCGGGGGCGCATCACGCATCCTCTATGGGCTACTCATTCTTCTGGTTGTAGCCGGAACAGCGCACCACGCGCGCCAGACCTACCTGGGTACCACCACCTACCGCGCAGACGTGCGTAATCCCTACGTATATGCCCATACCGCCACCGCACTGGAAAACAAGCTGGTGGCCCTTATAGAGGACTGCACCGCCCTTCACAAGGACGGACACGCCATGCGCATCGACCTCATGAAACCCAACGGCGACTACTGGCCCCTGCCCTGGTACCTGCGTAAACACACTCAAGTCGGGTATTGGGTTAAACCGCCCCCGGAGATTACTGCGGACATCATCATCACCGACAACGCTACACGTGATTATGTCTTGGGTGAGGTAGGGAACCGCTACAAGGTACTCAATCATTCCCTGCGGCCTGAGGTGAATCTCTACACCTTCATCGAAAATGATTTATGGGAAGCCTACATTGAAACCCGTCGCTAGCACTGTCGATACTGCCCCATAGAGGCGCGCTCAACTGGAAATGCTACGGCCTCAGTCCCAAAATTGGACTAAGTATGTTTACGCGGAGATTCCCGCCTTCGCGGGAATGACATTAGTGACTAGCAATACCGCCCCATAAGATCCTTAAAGCGAATCGTCAGCAGGTCCAGCACCATCTGCACCGAATCCGTAACCGGGTTCAACCGCGACTCAGGATGATTCACCCAATGCACAGGCACATCCACCACCTTCAAGCCATGGCGTTCTGCAATGTAGAGTATTTCCGCATCAAATGAAAAACGGTTGATGGTCTGGCGTGGAAATATCTCCCCACAGGCTGCAGCAGTAAAGCCTTTAAATCCACACTGTGTATCCGAAAAGTGGGTTATCCCCAGGATGCGCAGAACAAGGTTGTTAATCTTTCCCAAATGCTCACGTATCCAGGCCTGATGTACTTCTACATTCGACTCGGCCAGAGCGCGTGAGCCCATGACCACATCAGCACCTGCTTCAAAACAGGGCCACAGCTTCTCCAGTTCTTCTATGGGGGTAGATCCATCGGCATCGTAAAACACCCGATAATCTCCTGTAGCGCAGTCCATCATTCCCCTGCGAACCGCAGCACCTTTTCCCTGATTATGCCCCAGACTTTCCAGATGCACCGATGTTTTTGAAGGTTCTGAAAAGCCGGACACAAGCTCCCGTGTAGTATCGTGACTTCCATCATCGACTACCCAGACCTCGGCATCATAGTCCTGGGCATCCAGATAAGCCACCACTTTCATCAGGGTGTCCGGTAAACGTCCCGCTTCATTATAAGCCGGTATGACGAGAGATAAATGCATGGCTTCCTATATTCAAAAAGACTGTTCCCCTGTCATTCCCGCTTTCGCGGGAATGACAATGTGCGTTATTCAGCAGGCAGGAACCAGACATTACGGAAACGTACCGGGTTACCATGATGCTGGAACATGAGCGACCCTGAAGTACCTTCCACGCTCGTCAAACCGCCGGGGGTGCAATCGGGCAATACCAGATTGTCATGGACGGTAATGCCGTTGTGCACTACATTGATGATAGCGTCCTTGGTTTTTTTACCACTTGCATCGAATTCTGGTGCGGTAAAAGTTATGTCATAGGTCTGCCATTGAAGGGGAGGCAGCGCTGCATCCGCTTCAGGGATAGCAACCTTGTAAATACCACCTACAAGATCCCATGCAGGGATGGTGCCAAAGCTGTCCAGTACCTGGACTTCATAACGACCAAGGATATAAACGCCACTGTTTCCGCGACCCTGATACCGTTCCGTAGGCATATAGGGAGTGCGGAACTCGATGTGGTACAAGCCTGAACCCAGTTCCTGCTTGGTCTTGTTGCTCTTGCTACAGACTTCAACGGAACCATCACTCTGGAAGCACCAGGGACCATCGACCGCTTCCCACTGATTCAGCCAGGTTTCCTTCGTGCCATCCATCAGGGGCAGCGCGCCGGCAGGTGCTTTCTTGCCCAACGTCGGTGGTTCATTAAATACACGTTTTAATGCAAAGGCACCGTCTGCGGTGTCAATCGTACCTGTAAAGGCCTCTTTATCAATGGTGCCTTCCATGGGCATCATCGTGCCATCTACATCCAGGTCGCCTTCAAATGACACAGGCCCATAGAGTGGCTTGTCATCTTTGTCTTTACCAATGCTTTTACGCTTGCCCTCGGCTTCCACGCGTAACTCAGGACCACCACTTTCGCTCAGAAAAAATACAACCTTGTATTTCGTGGCACTCAGCCCCACGACCTGTGCCCGAATATCATAATTCGCTGCCGCATCTTCGGTGAAATCACCTTCGTAGACCCCCATGACCATATCGTCATCATCCGCCATGCCTGGCAAGCACAGACCGACCCACAGCGCACATAACAAAATTCTGCTTAACATCGTTTTCATAACAGTCTCTCCTGAATTGATATAAAAAATCCGTGTATACACGAAGTTCAAGCCTAGCACAGCCACATCGGCTCCGCAAACAATTATCGTATCCTCAGACAAGTTCTCCATCACGCATCGACAAAATGGAATCCGCCAGGTCGTCCGCGTCATTCCCATGGGTCACTACCATGACAATACCCCCCTCTTCCGTAGCATACTGACGTAAATGCTCCATCACCACCCCCGCATTCTCCGGGTCCAGATTTCCCGTCGGTTCATCGGCCAGCACCAGTTTGGGTCGATTCACCAACGCTCGCGCCACTGCGGTACGTTGACGCTCTCCGGCACTCAGCTCCGATGGCCGATGGTTCGCACGATGGGTCATCCCCAGACGGTCCAGCCAGCTCATAACATCTGCATCGCCCGATTCTACCGCCAATTGCACATTTTCCCGTACTGTCAGGTACGGCACAAGGTGGAACATCTGGAAAACGAATCCAATCTGACTTCGCCGCACCGCTGCTCGTTCTGAAGCTGAGTAGGCATATAAATCCTTGGCATCCAGATTAATGGTGCCTCCTGTCGGACGCAGCATCCCCCCCAGCGTCAACAGCAACGTCGTCTTCCCGCAACCACTCGCCCCCTTCACCACAATCAGCTTACCCGGCTCAGTGGCAAAGGAAACTCCATTGAGCGCATAAATAGAATCGCCGCCCTTGCGGTATTCTTTGGTGATTTTATTCACGTTTAGCATAATATATTTGTCTTTCAGTTCTTTCTTGTTCAAAATAGAATTGCTAAATTTTAAAATACGTCTGTCTACAATGGCCAAATACATCTTTTCGTGTCACAAGGCTTCCACATCCCCCGTCATTGCGAGGAGCACAGCGACGT
>CALAXS010000682.1 GCA_937895305.1 uncultured bacterium | reverse complement strand
CAAAAGAATACTGGATGAGTCCTCAGGAACTGGGGGATCCAACGAAGAACAGTGCTGATCCGCGCAGTGATGTTGCCGCGTTTATGGAACAGGCACCCGAAAATCTGGACAGGCGGTCATTTTTGATGGCCTCCGGCTTTACCTTTGCCGCAGCTGCCGCCGTTACCGGCTGTACGCCCACACCCGTCAAGAAAGCGATACCCTACCTCAACCAGCCCGAGAACCGGGTTGCCGGTCGCGCAATACATTACGCATCCGTTTGTGGGGGCTGTGAAGCCGGTTGCGGTGTTCTTGTGCGTAACCGCGACGGTCGCCCTATTAAACTGGAAGGTAACCCGGAACACCCCGCTTCGAAAGGCGGTCTGTGTGCCATTGGTCAAGCCTCCATACTGGGCCTTTACGACAGCCATCGATACCCAAATCCCAAATCCGGTGATGCCGAAAGCACCTGGGCGGATGTAGACAAAAGCCTTTCCGCCGAACTGGCTACACTGCGCGCAACAGACGCGCCCGTATACTTTCTCAGTGCTTCGGTTAACAGTCCCACAAAACAGGCCAGCATTGATGCGTTTCTAGCCACCTTTAATAATGGACAGCATGTGGTCTATGACCCCATTTCATCCTCTGCTATTCTGGATGCCCATGAACATACCCATGGAAAGCGTGCACTACCCCATTACCGTTTTGATAAAGCAGAGCTTGTCGTAAGCCTTGATGCCGATTTCCTGGGCACATGGATTAGCCCGGTCGAATACACCGCTGGCTATCAGTCCCTACGGCAGCTGGATGGTGAACATCCCCATCAGTCCTACCACGTGCAGTTTGAATCCCGTATGTCCCTCACGGGTACCAACGCAGATAAACGTTACCGTGTAAGTCCACAGGATCTGGGGCAGATTGTGAACCAACTGGCCGCTGCTGTTGCGGAAAAAACGCACAAGACCTTCGCAGCAGCACCAATAGAACACCCGGCAGTACCTCAGGCAGACATTCAAGAATTGGCGGAACGTTTGGTTGAAGCCAAACGGAAAAGTCTCGTTATCAGTGGCAGCCAGGATGTGGGTATACAAAAAGTCTGTAATTTTATCAATGATGCATTGGGGAATTACGGGTCCACCATCAATATAGCCAAACCCTCCAGCCAGCGACAGGGGAATGATGCTGCATTGGCTTCATTCACTACTACCCTCCTCGCTGGTAAAGCAGGTGCCGTATTTATCGCCGATATTAACCCCGTTTACGATCTCCCTGAGGGTAAAGCCATTGCGGATGCTTTAGCCAGTCTCGCGACTTCAGTCAGCTTCGCCGCACGTCCCGATGAAACCAGCACGGCATGTAACTATATTTGCCCCGATAACCACTACCTGGAATCCTGGGGCGATGCGGAGCCTGTTGCAGGCCTGGTAAGTATCCAGCAACCCAGCATTCGACCGATTTTCAAGACACGTTCCATACTGGAGAGTCTTGCTGAATGGACAGGCACACCCCTAAAAGCCCAGGCCATCGTCAAGGCCTACTGGGAGAATGCTGTCTATCCCCGCAGTAAAGCGGCTTCAGACTTCAGGACTTTTTGGGACACGACCTTGCGCGCTGGCTTTGCAGTGGTCAGGCGCACAGGTGCTGAACGGCCCGAATTTCAGGAAGGTAGTGTGAGTGCTGTTGCAGAACCTGCCCATACTGAAAGTGGCAGCTATACGATAGTCACTTATCCAAAAGTCGGCATAAACGACGGGCGGCATGCATACAATCCTTGGTTGCAGGAATTACCCGATCCGGTAACAAAAGTAACCTGGGACAACTACGCATCGATGTCCATCGCCACCGCCGCTGAATTAAAAGTAGCTGAAGGCGATCTGGTCCAGGTTAAAGTGGGGGAGGGCACACTAACCCTGCCCACATTTATTCAGCCCGGACAGCATGACTCTGTCATTGCTGTGGCACTGGGCTATGGTCAAAAGAACACAGAACGATTTAGTGGCATAGGACCACAATGGATTTCCAGTCAGCCTACCGTGGGTGACGACGGGATGATTGGTAAAGCTGTTGCATCCCTGCAACAGGCCACATCTGCAAATCGTTCACTTGAACACGCTGGCGCAACAGTCACACCCGTCAGCGGCAGCATTGCCCTCGCAGCGACCCAGAAATACAACAAGATTACGACCCCGGAAGACATTCCGTTCTCTGGCGGTCTGCGTCGTAATAATGTACAAGAAACCACCCTTGATGCCTATAAAGCAGACCCCGCTGCGGGTCGTCCCCCTGCTCCCCACTTCTCTGGCGAGCTATACAAAGACGACCACCCCTATAAGGGACACCACTGGGGTATGGCCATTGACCTGAGTGCCTGTACGGGCTGTTCAGCATGTGCCATAGCCTGCCATGCAGAAAACAACGTGCCCGTGGTCGGTAAAGACGAAGTCCGACGCAGCCGCGATATGCACTGGATGCGTATTGACCGCTACTACTCCGGTCCCGGCGACGATGTTGATGTTGTGCACCAGCCCATGATTTGTCAGCAGTGCGATAACGCATCCTGTGAAAACGTGTGCCCTGTGCTGGCAACAGTTCACACTGATGAAGGGCTAAACGCACAAGTCTATAACCGTTGTGTAGGTACCCGGTACTGCGCCAACAACTGCGCATACAAGGTGCGTCGCTTCAACTGGTTCAATTATCGTCACGATGACCAGCTTGAAAATATGGTCCTTAATCCTGATGTCACCGTTCGTACCCGTGGCATCATGGAAAAATGTTCCTTCTGCATACAACGCATTAACGAAGCAAAATATGAAGCAAAACGTCAAGGTGTGGAATTGAAAGACGGCGATATTACACCCGCCTGTCAGCAATCCTGCCCTGCCAACGCTATCGTATTCGGGGATAGAAATGACCCCGAAAGTAAAATCGCAAAACTGATGGCGAGCCCACGACAATTCAAGGTTCTTGAAGAGATCAACACGCGTCCATCGGTCGGCTATATGACCAAGGTGCGTAACCGCGTCGAAGATGAACAACATGAAGAAACACAGGAAGACACACATCATGGCTGAAGGTTCTTCTAACCTACGAACTCCTCTCATCCTGGGGGACAAGAAACCCAAGCAGGTTTCAGACGATATCTGCGGGATCCTGGATCGCAAACCCACGCGGATGTGGTACATTGCATTCTTGGCTTCACTTCTCGTGCTTGGTATTGGTACCGCAGCAACCGTCTATCAGGTGATGACCGGTATCGGTACCTGGGGCCTGAACAAGACCGTCGGCTGGGCTTTCGACATCACGAACTTTGTGTTCTGGATTGGTATCGGCCATGCTGGCACGCTGATTTCCGCTATTCTCTTTCTGTTCCGTCAGAAGTGGCGGACCTCAGTCAACCGCGCAGCAGAAGCCATGACCATCATCGCGGTGATGTGCGCAGCCATCTTCCCGCTCATTCACATGGGACGTCCCTGGCTTGCCTTCTGGGCGCTACCCTATCCCAATATGCGCGGTCCCCTCTGGGTGAATTTCCGTTCCCCCCTTGTCTGGGACATCTTCGCGATTTCAACCTACTTCATCATCTCCGCCGTGTTCTGGTATGTGGGCCTTATTCCTGATTTGGCCACCATCCGTGATCGTGCGAAGCCCGGTATGCGCAAGAAAATCATGGCCTTCTTTAGCTTCGGCTGGAATGGCTCTTATCGCACCTGGGTGCGTTATGAAGTGGTCTACCTCCTTCTTGCTGCATTGGCAACACCGCTTGTGGTTTCGGTACACACCATCGTTAGTATGGACTTTGCCACTTCCGTTATTCCCGGCTGGCACACCACTATCTTCCCACCCTACTTCGTGGCAGGTGCTGTGTTCTCCGGGTTTGCCATGGTGCTCATGCTCATGCTTATCGCACGCAAAGTCATGGCACTGGAAGACTACTTCACCATGACCCACGTGGATGCCATGTGTAAAATCATCCTCGTCACCGGTAGCGTGGTGGGTCTGGCGTACCTAACCGAATTTGTTACTGCCGCCTACTCCGGTAGCGTATACGAACAATTCGTCTTCATGAATCGCGCATTTGGGCCCTATGCCTGGGCCTACTGGATTATGGTGAGTTGTAACGTCATCTCGCCCCAAATGATGTGGTTCAAGAAGGTTCGTTCCAACCTCTACTTTGTTTTCATCCTCACCATCATTGTGAACATCGGTATGTGGTTTGAACGCTTCGTTATTATCGTATCTTCGCTTCACCGTGATTACCTGCCCTCCAGCTGGGCAGATTACACCCCCACCATTATCGAACTCTTGACCCTGGCGGGAACTTTCGGATTGTTCTTCACCCTGTTCCTGCTCTTCTGCCGATTCTTACCTGTCATTGCCATGGGTGAGGTCAAAGGTGTACTGAGCTACGGCAGGAGCAAAAAGGCGAGAGTCTTCGTAGCGCAAGCAAACGAACCTATGGGTGTAACCCCGGTTCTTGAAGGAGAAAAGGCATGAGTCAACGTGTTTTTCTCAGTATATTTGAGTGTGAAGATGACATCATGGATGCAGCCCGCGCAGTACGCGAAGAAGGCCTGAGTATCGTTGATATCTACGCACCTTATGCTGTTCACGGATTGGAGAAGGCTGCTGGCTTTGCACCTTCCCGGCTACCCTGGGCCACATTCTTTCTGGGTCTGTCCGGGGCTACCTTTATGCTCTGGCTCATGTTCTGGACCTCTGCTGTTTCCTGGCCCCTCAATGTTGGGGGTAAACCCTGGAATTCACTACCCGCATTTTTACCCATCACCTTCGAACTCATGGTTCTGGTTGCAGGCGTGGGTTCCGTAATCACCCTGTTTATTGTCTCCGGACTACGTCCGGGTAAAGAAGCGATCATGCCCTACCCCGGTGTAACCGATGACAAATTCGCCTTGATAATCGAGGAAACAGACGCAACGTTCGACCCGGAAGCAGTCCGGCTACTTTGCGAAAAATATAACGCGATACATACCGAAGAACGCGAGGAGAAATAACGATGTCCCGAAAAGGATTAAATGGATTCCTGTTGGTGCTTCTCCTGATCTGCATTGTTACCATATTGGCGATGAAGCGGGATGTGAGCGAACCCAACAAACAGTTCATTATGACTGAAATGGTCCATTCCGTTCCCTTTGATGCCTTTGCGAGCAACCCGAACTTTGCCGATGGTAAAACGCT
>CALAXS010000681.1 GCA_937895305.1 uncultured bacterium | reverse complement strand
AAGGCCTACAAAACTGGGGACGATAGAGAGGAGGTCAATAATGCCGAAGAAGCTGGTCATATAGCGCCAGGGATGGCGGACACAATAGATACGCAACAGGTATTCAACGGTAAATATGGCTGTAAAGACCCACTCCAGAGTTTGGAGTAATAGGCCGTGGTCTGCCTGAATTGCTTTCACACTGTCCAGAATGACCACCACCACACTCGCAATGATGCACAGGATCAGGCTAATATCAAAGGTCTTACCCGCAGGGGTTTCGTGCCCGAAGATGATGATGAAGATCTTCTCGCGTAGCGAATCCTGCGGTATGTGATCACCTACTGTACTCATAGGTGCAATTTAGTGGGCTTGCACGCAGATGTCAAGTCTGTCCCGATAAGGAAGGAAAATTTATGCAACATGCTACGGCCATACGCCGCGCATTGTTAACCTGGTTTGAGGAAGATGCGCGGGACCTCCCGTGGCGTCAGACGCGGGATCCCTACAAGATCTGGTTATCGGAAATTTTGTTGCAGCAGACCCGGGTGGACCAGGGCATGCCCTATTACGAGCGTTTCGTGGCGCGGTTTCCCACGGTGGAAGAGCTGGCTGCGGCGAGTGTGGATGATGTGCTCAAGCTGTGGGAGGGCCTGGGCTATTACACCCGTGCGCGGAACCTGCATAAGGCTGCGGGTAAGATCGTGGAGGAGTACAACGGGAAACTTCCCGAGCGGGCCGATGAGCTTCAACTCTTGCCGGGCGTGGGGAAGTACACGGCCGGGGCCATCGCCAGTATCGCCTTTGGTGAGCGGGTACCGGTGGTGGACGGAAACGTAAAGCGTGTGCTGTCACGCATGTTCAATGTAGAGCGTTGTATCGACGAGACGGAGGTGGAGCGGGACCTCTGGGATATGGCAGGGACACTGGTGCCCCAAAAATCGCCGGGCGATTTTAACCAGTCCATGATGGAGCTGGGTGCGCGTATCTGCACGCCCAAAAAACCCAACTGCGACGATTGTCCCGTGTATAAATATTGTGAAGGCCGCAAGGCCGGGGTGCAACTGGAACGGCCCATACGCAAAGCGAAGAAAGCTATCCCCCACAAGGAAATCGTGGTGGCGGTTATTCAGGATGAGGCGGGATTGTACCTGCTGGGAAAGCGTCCTCCCGAAGGCATGCTCGGGGGACTCTGGGAGTTCCCTGGTGGTAAAGTGGAGAAAGGTGAGACCCACCAACAGGCATTGGAGCGGGAATGCCAGGAAGAATTGGGGGTTTCGGTCAAAGTGGGGGGCATGGTCTCTATGGTGAATCACGCTTATACCCACTTCAAAGTTACCCTCAACGTATACCGATGTCGTATTATTAGGGGCAAGGTGAAGGCCAAAACCCATAGCGAATTGAAATGGGTTGAGCGCGATGCGTTTTCTGACTACGCTTTCCCCAAGGGGAACCACAAGTTTATCGATTTACTATAGGAAATTAATGATGAAGAAGTTGCTTTGCATATTGATGTTGGTTGTATCAGGTATTGCGTATGGCGATACCGTGACCTTGAATAACGGCGACAAGATCTCCGGCACCATCACCGACTTTGACGATATGAAAGTGGTCGTCACGACGGAATACGCCGGTACCATCCCCATTCAACGCACAGGTATTGCGTCTATCGAAACCGTCGATGCACGGGTCCTGCTTATCGAAACAGCTGAGGCACCTGTCGAGGCCCGGCTGGTGGTGGAAGAAGGCAAGCAACTGCTGGAAACCAGTGAAGGCCTCAGCGACCTTGCGCTGGAGCAGGTCGCCGGGATCTATACGGTCCCCGAAGCACCCGAGGTACCCAAAGCATGGTCCGGTACGGTTGTGGCCGGGGCTACCCTTCGCTCCGGGAATACCGATACCATGGATGCGACCCTGACCGCGGAAGCGATTCGCGAGAAGGAAAAGAACAAACTCACCCTCTCCGCTTTTGCAGCCTATGGTGAAGTGGAATCCACCCTCTCCACACGTCGCTATAAAGGCGAAGGTAAATTTCAGCTTTACCCCAGAGAGAAACTCTACTGGTACATTCTCGGCAGTGCGGAACAGGATGATGGTCGCAAGCTGGACAACCGTTTTGTTGTGGCAACGGGTGTGGGCTATGACTGGATTAAGAACGACAAGCGCAGCCTGTCCACTGAAATCGGTATACAGCAGACCTGGGAAGAGTGGGCACCCTATACCCCCGCAGGAAAAGATGCCCTCAAGGCGAGTAACCGTGCACAGGCCACCACAGGATTGCAGGCCGCTATCAATACCCTCTCGTTGGGGGTTGTTAATGGCAATCTCATCTCCAATGTGCAGAAGAACTTTAGGCTCTACCTGTATCCTCTGGCGGATTACGATGGACGTAGTAACGACTATCTCGCTGCACGTTTCGCCCTGTCTTATGAACAAACCCTTTTTGAAAAAGCTACCCTCACAGAAGATCTGGTGCTTATCCCCAGCATAGAAGACTTCGGCGAATTCCGGCTCAGTAATACCTTCGGTCTCAGTACCCCCCTCACCCAATCCATGAAACTCCAGTTCTCTCTACTCAGTGAGTACGATTCCCATGCCAGCGATAGCAGCGTAGACGAATGGGACCACACATTGATTACCGGGGTAAGTTATGGGTTTGGCGGAAAGTAGCGGCTTAATTTGTAAATCCGTCAGCTATGGGTGTAGAGTCGCAAAAAAGGGGCAAATAGGTTTAGTGTTTAAAGACAGGACACGGTAGAGGAGCCCTTTTTTGTTATGGTTCATCTGATAGTAAATTGTACGCTGATTTTATTCGGGTTGGCTATTCAGTGTGGCGCATTAATTCCTGCGCGGCGAATCATCGAAGAATTACCGGAATCGCGAAACCGCCAGTTCTGGCGTATTCTAAAGGTAATGATATATCTGTTCATACTCGGGTATGCAGGTTATGGCGTCCTTTCCCTGAATCCGGCAACGCCACCAAGCTATGTAGTGTCTGTAATATTTTTTGCAGGTGCATTGTTTGTGTTGCTGGTATGCTACCTGGCGCAGCAAACCGTTGAGGATGTGCGGCACATTGCCCGGCTTGAGCAGGAGAATATTACGGATGCCCTGACAGGTCTCTATAACCGTCGGCACCTGGATTCAGTGTTGAAGCGCGAGTTGGGGCGGAGCAAGCGATATGCCCTGACCCTTTCCCTCATCATGCTGGACATCGATCATTTTAAGGCGGTGAACGATACCCATGGTCATGATGCCGGGGATGAAGTGCTCCGGGCTATGGGGCGTATCATCAGGGATAACGCGCGTGATACGGACATAGCAGCGCGCTATGGTGGTGAAGAGATGACGCTCATTTTACCAAGCTCTGACAATAAGGCGGCTATGCTGCTGGCGGAACGTTTGCGCGAAGTAATTGAAAACTACAAATTCAGTGCAGGCGATCTCAATCTTGATTGCACTGTAATCCTTGGTGTGGCGACCATGAATGATGATATCCAGGATGCAGCATCTTTTCTACAGGCTGCGGATCGCGCTCTGTATCAGGCCAAGGAAGAGGGGCGGAACCGTGTTGTTTCTGCCGATGCCGTAGATTGAGCCGATGCCTTTATTTAAGGAAAAAGCAGTGAGTATTAAAAAGTGTGCGTATATAGCGGTGGTTTTTTTAACGGGAACAGCATTTGCCAACACGACTACCATTCCCACCGACCTGCCTGCCTGGATTCGGGAACCCATGCCCATAGAGAAGCCTATACCATTGGCCAATGTGTTGGGGCCATTGCAGGATAGTGATGACCCGCAGAGCTTGCTGGGTGATGTGGCCTATGAGGCCCAGGCGGACACGCCCTTTGAAGAGCATATACGTCGGGAACTGAATACAGCGGAAGAAGCGACGGCGAAAGCATTGCTGGCTGCTCAGAAAAACGAAACAGCAACATGGCGAGGCACAGCAGCGGGGCTGTTTCAAAAGCACGGTAATAGTTCCTGGAAACGACACGAAGCCTATGGTGTGGGCGGTCCTTTGTCTACGGTGATTAACGGTCTGGCGGAGGATTCCCGTGGTGCCCTTTGGGTTGCAACGCCATTGGGTCTGAGTGTGCGGGAGGTGGACGGTACGTGGCGACATATTCAGGGACGCGAGGGCCTGCCCGTGGAAGAAATAACGACTTTGCATTGCGATGAAAACGACCGACTCTGGATAGGTACCAACAAAGGCGCGATTCAGTACCGTCCCTACGAAGAAGGTCGCCAGTGGTTTTATCGTGCGGGAGGACGCTACCTGATAGATGATGCAGTGAGTGCCATTGCAACGGCTCCGGGCGGTATGCCCGTGTACCTCCAGACCGCTACAGGCATCTCCTGCATTGACACCATGGAACACACCCTCGCTCAGAAAGCAGAAAAAATCGAAGCACGGATGAATCGTTTTCATCGTCGCCTGGGTCTCGTAGTGGAATCGGTGCTGGATGACCCACTGAATCCTACCGTGGCCTATACCCTGGACGATGCCAATGACGGGCTCTGGACTTCCTGGCATGTGACGGCCCTGTCGCTGGCGTATGCTACAACGGGTCGCGAAGATCACAAAGCCTCTGCCCGCGAAAGTATGCACGCCATTTATCAACTTCAAAATGCGACTGGTATGCCCGGCTCCCCCGCACGTACCGTCATACCGGAAAGTATCGGCGCACCCCGCCGTGAAGCAGTGAAGGATGAGACACGCGTAGACAAGCGAGAGCGGTGGCGACCTTCCAGTATAGAGGGGCTTTATTGGCAAACCGATACGTCCAACGATGAAATCGATGGGCATTTTTTTGCACTCTACAGCTACTGGCGCCATATCGCGCAACATGATAAAGACGAGCTGGCCCTTATCCGAAAACAGACCGCTGCGCTCATGGATCATATCATTGAGAATGGCTACGAACTCCTCGATTGGGATGGGGAAGCGACGCACTGGGGGCGTTGGAGTCCAGCCGATTTGAACGACGACCCCACACACTTTCTCGAAAATGGGTTAGGTTCGCTCCAGCTACTGTCATTTCTGAAAACTACCTATGCCATTACAGGCGATGCGAAATATCAGGAAGAATATGTAAAGCTCATCGTAGAGCACGGCTA
>CALAXS010000680.1 GCA_937895305.1 uncultured bacterium | reverse complement strand
AGGCCCCCGCCTTCGCGAGGGCGACATGTGGGTAAAGCCTTTGACTTTTCTTCCTGTCATTCCCGCGCAATGCGGGAATCACCGCGTTTACCCTCCCAACCCAAGTCGGAACTTTAAAACTTAAACACCACAACGACTCTCCCATCCCTGTCATTCCCAACTTGATTGGGAATCCCGCCAACGGTATCCTAACTCGCAGATGGAATGTAGACCGCACCCTGCCTGTCAATTCCCGCACTTATTCCTCCCCAAACTTGTACCCCGCGCGACCAGTCCGTATGCTGGTGTCCATGTTCACGGATGATATCGATAGCATAGAGACAACACACCGGGACCAGTATTTCTGGTGGGGCATGCTGGTGTGGGTGGGCATCGCCTTTGTGTTGGTCATGGCACGGGGTGTGCGCTGGGACGAAAACTATGAATTCGCTCAGGTCCTGCTCGGTCAGGTGGTGTATCCGGAATCCCACCCCCTACATCGTTATGTTCACGGCTTTTACAGTCTGCAGACCTGGCTCTTGGCAGCGGTCATGGCTGTGGCGGATGGTCCCTTGTTCCCCAACCTTTTACGCAATGTATTGGGATTGCTGGCGACGGTCCTGCCGGCCTATGCACTTGCAGGGGCATTTTCAAAACGAATCCTCTTTGCTCATGTCGCTGCGGTACTCATGCTGGTGGGGATGCATGTTCACTTCTACTCCAACTATCCAGTCCAGATCTGGCCGGACCTCTATTCCAATGGCCACGTCGGGACAGGGTGGGCCTTGTTGAGTTTTGGGCTGTTCGTGGGTGGACACAAGCGGTCCGGGCTCCTCATGCTCGGATTCATGCCCGCCATACATCTGGGCCAGGCGCCGCCCGTATATTTTGCAATAGGCTGCATAATGCTGTGGGAATTACGTCAGAAAAACACTGAATTGCTCAAAATGGCCCTAGGCTGGGCGCTGCCGGGACTTCTCGTTTCTATGGGACTGGGTATCTGGATTTGGCTCCATTTTCCACCCTCTGTGAGTTCTGGCGCATGGGGAAGTGACCTCGCCAGTGATGCAATTTTTAAAAGCTACATGACCCACCACGCATCACATCGGGCCATTCCGCCAAGCAGCGGTCACGTCCCTTTGATTCTGTTGCTGGGTCTGACGGGTCTGGGACTCTTACAGGATAGCGATGGTCTGCTTCGGAAACGATTTGCTTGGATCGGTTTGTATGGGCTTGGGCTGGGAATCTGCGTATGGGGTATCACGTTGATTCATTATCGGATGGGCACATCCATTCCCTCGGTCCTTGTTAGCTGGATGCCCTATCGCTTACTGAATCATGTAGCACCGCTGATTGTCGGGGTTTGTATCGGTTATTCCAGTCGGCATTCAGCAGGGCGCTGGGGGTTGACAGGCATCCTGGGATTTATGCTAGTTGCTCCTGTGCTTGGTTTGGTCTTGCCGGAATCCTTCTACACCCGGTATATAGCGGGTGGGGAGATCTACCTCTTTGCCCTGGCTGGATTCGTCGTTTCCATGCTCATTAATGGGGTTACAATAAAAAAGTTATCGAGCGTCATTTTACTGGTTTTGCCTATAGTATTCTTTTTTATGCATCAGTTTGCGTTGGTCGGATTTCTTTTGGCACTCAATGTTGGTTTGGTACTGGAGAAGTTACCTGACCGACCAAAGAAATTGCATGGTGCCCTGGCGATCATGGGCTGTTTGGTTTTGGGTATGCTGGTGATTGGGCAATTGCAAAACCGTGTGCATCTACCAGTGTCAGATTTTGAAAAACAGGTGGCCTCAACTTTGGCAGCGGCACCTGAAGATGCAGTACTCCTGGTACCCTACCAGCAAGAGGGTCTCCAGGGAAGACTGGGCGTAGCCGTTATGGCCGACATGGCGACCTTGACCTGGATACCTTATCGAAGTGATCTGCGACCCGGACTAGAGAAAATGTATAGAGAGTTGTATGAGTTGATGTTGGTTCCTGATGAAAATCATGATAAACCCACTATCCCCTGGTTTGAAGTCTGGCCCGCCTTCACACTGGAGGATTGGCAGCGATTGAGTCGCGAGTACAAATTCACCTATGTGCTGGCACCAGACTTTATGGACTTTAAACTGGAATCGATTCTAGCTGGGGATGGACAAACCTTGTGGCAGGTACCGAAATGAATGTAGAGGTCTCATACTCCAGACACTTCAAAGTGGGATTAGTCTTGTGTGTTCTTTTGTCGGTATTGGGTGTGTTGTGTCGCGGAGTACGCTGGGATGAATCCTATGAGCACGCCCAGGTCTTAACGGAGACAGTGAGCTATCCTGCGGAACACCCGCTCAAGACCTACGTTCAATCGCCCAAATCCATACAATTGGTGGTGACAACCTGGTTGCTGGAGTGGACCGCGAGTCCGGCCTGGGTGAATGGTTTCCGAAATTTCCTCTTTCTGCTGGCGACCATCCTTCCGGTCTATCTTTTTACCATGGTTTTGTGTCGGAATCTGTGGCTGGCATTGCTGGCGGTGGCCCTCACTTTGCAGGGGGTATTCCTCGAATTTGATGGAAGCTACCCGTTGCAACTATGGCCCGAATTGTACTCCAATGGACATATCGGTATCGGCATGGCGGGTATAGCGCTTTACCTCTGGATAGTGGGGCGGCATGGTTGGGCCGGCTTCAGTTTTGTGTTGCTGGGTGTCATTCATATTGGGCAGTTGCCGCCACTCATGGGAACAGTTGGTGTGGTTTTATTAGTCTCCTTGCTGCGTGGTCAGCGCGATCCATTGCGCCACTTCCTGTCGGGAGCAGCAATTGGCATCGCCCTGGCTATTTGTTTGTTTTTATCGGTAAGGCTATTCATGGGTGTGGAAAGTGATAGTCATACGCCATGGTTCTCAGACTTGGGTGTTGAGGGCGCACATGCCATTTGGCAGCGATTTACGCTGGAGATGGACCCCCATCGACGTATGCCCATGGTCAACGGTCACCTCATTTTGTTGGGTACAATCGTGCTGGCTATCGCTGGATTATGGACTGAGAAAAGAGGATCGCTAAAGAAACTACATATCGGTATATGTCTGTATTTATTTTTTGTTGCATCCATCATTT
>CALAXS010000679.1 GCA_937895305.1 uncultured bacterium | reverse complement strand
CAAAGAGCTACAAGCGAAAATTACTCAAATAAGAGTTGCTATGGGATGACTGTGGTTCTGATTGTTCTTTCAGATCATGGAGAAGAGTTTGGGGAGCATGGTAACTACGGGCATTCACGCCACTTGTATAATGAAAGTATTCACGTCCCGCTGATTGTTCGTTTTCCTGAATCTGATCTGCGTGTGGGGCGAGTGGACACCATGGTTGCTATGCTGGATGTTTTTTCCACGGTATTGGATTTATGGGGGATAAAAATACCGAACCAGGTCGAATCGGAGAGTTTGCTTCCCCTGACCACGCCAAATGCGCGCGGGGCGTATGGGCGTGAGGCAGTATTCAGTACACTTGATCATGTGGAACCCAGCCTCAACGCCACGCTTGGGAGTATAGTGGAATGGTCTACCAATGCAGTTCAAACTACAGATTGGAAATACTTACGAAGTAATCGGCCCTGGGTATTTGATCAAGCCGAATCTGGACTAAGTATGGAGCAGGCTCCTGTAGAGACGGCCGAATTATACAATCTGAAATCAGATCCTAAAGAGATGGCTTCCGTGTCTGGTCAACAGCAGATGTCTGAAGATACGTTGCGTGAGCAACTTGGTGCACACAGGTTGCAATCACAGAAAACGCGAAGCAATGTTATGGGTCAGGAAAAGCAATTTATCATTGAGGAAATCAATAAAGACACAATCGATGGGCTGGAGGCATTGGGGTATTTATAGCCAAAGCCACCCCGATTTGTTGATTGTATCCATGCTTTAAAGTGACTGTTCTTTCCACCGGATAGGCGTGGTCTGAAACGCTTTGTCAGGAACCAGGCTGTATTTGCCAGATTATCCTGCTATGCTTTAGGGGTGGTGGAATAGTTTTACCCTTGGAGGAACAGGACCATGTTTCGATTATTTTGTTGTGTCGCCCTATTAGGTAGCCTGCTTGTTATGCCAGGTGCCGTAGCGGAAAATGAGGAGGTCATACTCCAATATAGTCAGCCGGCGAGTCAGTGGGTGGAGGCGTTGCCGGTGGGGAATGGGCGTTTGGGGGCCATGGTCTTTGGCGGGGTACGTCGTGAGCGGATCCAGTTTAATGAGGATACGGTCTGGACGGGGGAACCCCATGATTATGCCAACGTGGGTGCCCATGAATCTCTGGGTGAAATCCGGGATCTCTTGCAACGCAGAAAGCAGGGGGCGGCCACGGCGCTGGGTATGGAAAAATTTATGGGTACGCCCATGCGCCAAATGACGTATCAGGCTTTTGGTGATTTGTATATGGAGCACAAGGGGGTAATGCAGCGGGATGTGGAGGCGTATCATCGGAGTTTGAATCTGGATGATGCTATTGCGCGGGTGGCGTATACGGTGGATGGGGTGAAGTACACGCGGGAGACTTTTAGCAGTTTTCCTGACCAGGTGTTGGTGACGCGGGTGGGAGCGAGTGAAGCGGGTAAGCTGAATTTAGAAATTCGCATGGATTCCATTCATGAAAATATTATGCTGGAGAAGATTGATGATAACCACTTGGTGTTGCAGGGGCAGGTAAAGGATGGGGCGATTCAGTTTGAGGCGCGGCTGGCTTTGCGGGTTGAGGGGGGTACCATCACAACATCGCAGCAAAAGGCTGTGATTGAGAACGCGGATTCCGTGACGTTGATACTGGCGGGTGCGACGAACTATGTGAAGTATGATGATGTGTCCGGGGATCCGAAAGCGCGCAATGTGGCGACACTGGCGAAGGTTGAGGGGAAAGATTACGCGTCTTTGAAGACCGATCACATCGCAGACCATCAGGCACTGTTTCGTCGGGTGGCTATCGATCTGGGGCCGTCGAAGACCGCAGACCTGGATACGGATGAACGGGTCATGGCACATGCGAAGGAACAGGATCCGGGGCTGGTGGAGTTGATGTTTAACTATGGGCGGTATTTGCTGATTGGGTCGAGTCGTACGGGAGGACAGGCGGCGAATCTTCAGGGGATTTGGAATGACTCGAATACACCGCCGTGGGACAGCAAGTACACGGTAAATATCAACATTGAGATGAATTATTGGCCTGCGGAGTTGACGAATCTGGCAGAGTGTACTTTGCCGTTGTTTGAGTTGACGAAGGATGTGTCGGAGACGGGGCGCAGCGTGGCGAAGGAGCATTACGCTGCCGGGGGCTGGGTGATGCATCACAACACAGACCTGTGGCGGGGCACGGCACCCATCAACCATGCGGACCACGGAATATGGCCTACGGGTGGGGCGTGGTTCTGTCAGCATCTGTGGTGGCATTATGCGTTTGGTGGGGACGTTGATTTCCTGCGGGAGACGGCGTATCCGATTATGCGGGAAGCGGCGGTCTTCTTTAGGGATGTGCTGGTGGTGGATGAGAAGACGGGTTGGCTCATTTCCGGGCCGTCGAATTCGCCGGAGAATGGCGGGTTGGTCATGGGGCCTACCATGGACCACCAGATTATCCGCAACCTTTTCGCGAATACGATTGAGGCGGGCGAGATACTGGGGGTGGATGAAGACTTGCGTACGCAACTCAGTGCTATGCGTGCGAAGATCGCGCCGAATCAAGTTGGGCGTCATGGCCAATTGCAGGAATGGTTAAAGGACCGGGACGACACGAAGAGTCAGCATCGTCATGTATCCCACCTTTGGGGATTGCATCCGGGGAATGAAATTACCCCTGCGACACCTGAGTTTTTTGACGCTGCGAAGCAGTCGTTGCTCTTTCGTGGTGATGGTGGCACGGGCTGGTCTATGGGGTGGAAGATTAATTTCTGGGCGCGGCTCCTGGATGGGGACCATGCGAATCTTATGCTGGGGAATTTGCTGAAACTTACGGGGAGCAATAAGACTGCGTATGACGGGGGCGGGGTCTATCCGAACCTCTTTGATGCGCATCCGCCGTTCCAGATTGACGGTAATTTCGGTGCTACTTCGGGTATTGTGGAAATGTTACTACAGAGCCATGAGGGCAATGTGCATCTTTTGCCTGCGTTGCCCTCGGCCTGGCCAACAGGAAGTGTGACAGGCTTACGTGCTCGGGGCGGCTTCGAAGTGGACCTGGTGTGGAATGAGGGGAAGATGGACAGCGCGACTATCCGTTCAACGCTGGGCAATCCGTTGAAGGTTGTTTACGGGGAGCACAGCTACGAGAAAGAAACTTCAGTCGGAGAGACTATAACGCTGAAAGGTGATTTGAAATATGCATCCGTGCTCTAATATTCCGTCATGCCTGCGAAGGCAGGCATCCACACGACTTGCGTCATAAGAAATCACTACTCATTTATTGGGTATTGGCTGATTGATTGAGTTTGGAGAGTATTAAAACACCATCTGGATTCCTGCCTCCGCAGGAATGACAATTGTTTTGAGTCGATTATATTTCTGACTTGCATGTTTTGGAGAAACGATATGCGTAATTTATGTGTTTTGTCATTGTTCATCAGTTTGTGTTTTTTCTTGCCCGGCGCAGCTGCAGTGCATGAAGCGGATGTCATCGTCTATGGTGGCACTTCAGCCGGGGTGACGGCAGCGGTGCAGGTAGCGAAGATGGGGAAATCGGTTATTCTGGTATGTCCGGAGAAACACCTGGGTGGATTAACTTCGGGTGGGCTGGGCTTCACCGATGTAGGAAACAAGCACATCATTGGTGGATTGGCCCGTGATTTCTATCATCGCATCTGGCAACACTATGACCAACCCGAAGCCTGGAACTGGCAGAAGAAATCGGAGTATGGCGACAAGGGTCAGGGGACACGGGCGACCGATAACGCATTGCGCACCATGTGGATCTTTGAGCCCCATGTCGCGGAAGCGACCTTTGAGGCTATGATAGCGGATGCGAAGGTCACCGTAGTGCGGGATGCCTGGTTAAATCGCGACGCGGGTGTAAAGAAGGTGGATGGGGCGATTCGTTCCATAACTTTGCTCAATGGCGACACCTATACCGGGAAGGCTTTTATCGATGCGACCTACGAGGGCGATCTCATGGCTGTGGCGGGGGTCAGCTATTTTGTGGGGCGCGAGGGCAATGAGGTCTATGATGAAAAGTATAACGGCTCGCATCCGGAAATATTGCATCATAAGCATTGGTTCGCAAAAGACATCGATCCCTATGTTATCCCGGGTGATCCAGCGAGTGGTCTCTTGCCTCGCATCAGTGCGGAGGCGCCCACGCCATCGGGCAAAGGGGATAAACGGATGCAGGCCTATTGCTTTCGTATGTGCCTGAGCAATGTAGCGGAAAACCGGGTGCCCTTTCCCAAGCCGGAGGGTTATGACCCGGCACAGTATGAACTTGTCGTGCGTGTATTTGATTCGGGTTGGCGTGAACATTTCGAGAAATTTGACCCTATCCCAAATCACAAAACGGACACCAACAATCATGGGCCCTTCAGCACGGATAACATCGGCATGAATTATGATTATCCTGAGGCGAGCTATGAGCGTCGTGCAGAAATCATCGCGGAACATGAGCAATACCAAAAAGGGTATATGTACTTTATCGCCAATGACCCGCGCATCCCGAAAGACGTGCAAAAGGCCGTTAAGCAGTGGGGCTTGGCGAAGGATGAGTTTGTGGATAACGGGAACTGGCCCTATCAGCTATATATCCGTGAGGCCCGCCGTATGGTGAGTGATGTGACTGTGACGGAACATGACTGTCTGGGCAAACGCAAGACGAATCGCCCCATCGGTATGGGTGCTTATACCATGGACTCCCACAACACGCTGCGTTATGTGACCCCGGAAGGCTTTGTACAGAATGAGGGGGACCTGGGTGTAGGTGTCCCTGGACCGTATGGCATCGATTATGGGGCTATCGTCCCGAAAAAAAATGAGTGCACCAATCTGCTGGTGCCTGTATGTCTGTCTGCGTCACACATTGCCTTCGGGTCTATCCGCATGGAACCGGTGTTCATGATTCTGGGGCAGAGCGCAGCGACCGCTGCGGTGATGAGCATTGATGAAGAGACGACGGTACAAGGGTTGGACTATGAACAACTCCGTGCGCAGTTATTAAAAGACGGGCAGCAGCTGGAGTAGTTCTTAGCGGGCCTTCAGGGAAGCCACTATCATGGTGTCCAGGTTTTGCAGGAAACGGGAGCGGTCTTTCTTGTCAAAGGGGGCCGGGCCGCCTGTCATCATGCCGTGCTCGCGCATCTGTGAAGCTACCTCCCTATTCGCCAGGGCATCGCCCATGGATTCCTCGGTAAAGATGCGGCCTTTGGGATTGAGTGCGCGAGCGCCCTTGGCGATACATTGTGCCGCGAGGGGAATGTCGGTGGTCACCACGATTTCGTTGGCTTCAACATGCTCCACGATCCAGTCGTCGGCTTCATCGAAACCCTGGCCCACCTGATGAAAGGTTATGGAGGGGTCGTCGGGGGTGTTCATCCATGAATTGGCGACGAGGGTCACGGGCAGGCTATAGCGCTTGGCTACGCGATAGCATTCTTCTTTTACGGGGCAGGCATCAGCATCAATATAAATGTGGGGCATGGTGGACGTTTCCTCTTACAAGGTTCAGGGTAGCAGAAAAGGAAAGGCGTGCTGTAATTCCCATTTGGAAAGATGGGTAAAGCGGGAAATGACAGGTTAATTAAAGTCGTCTCTTCTACTGTTCTGTCGTTTGGGCCAAGCCAGATTGCCGCACCTCGTTGTACTCGGTTCGCAATGACGGGTGGGGTTGAGGACGATGTGTAAGGGGAAGGGTTTTAAGCGGGAGTGTTGTGATGTCAGTCCCGACTTGGGCTAAGCATGCTGACGGGGAGACCCCTGCCTTCGCAGGGGTGACAGGTGTGGAGGTGTCGTTGTTGCAGCTGTTATGTCTTCCGGGTCAAGCCAGATTATCACCTCGTTGTACTCGGTTCGCAATGACAGGAAGTGAGTCGTTGCACCCAGCGTCCAGTCGATGTATTATGGAAATTCACCTATAACCCAATACAAAGGTAGAAGCGCTATGCGAAATATCACCGCCCTCATCACCCTGTGCCTGTGTTCCAGTATTCTCTTTTCTTGTGGTGCCAAGAATGACGCGCCCAAGACTGATACACCCGAAGTCGAAACGCCGAAGGTGGATCACCCCTTCCTCCTGGGTCGTGGTATTGCGGATGTGACGGGTCCAGCGCGGGGCGTGCAGATGTGGGGCTATGTGCGTGAGGACCAAATCACCGAAGGCATACACACCCGCTTATTCTCCCGTGCTTTCATCATTGCGGAGAAGGATACCCCTGAAGATCGGGTGCTCTTTGTGAGTGTAGATATTGGCAGTACGACCCATGCCATGCAGTTGGAGGTTGTGGATCGACTGAAACCGAAATATGGCGACACCTACACGCTGGACAATGTGATTCTTTCTGCGACCCATACCCATTCCGGACCGGGCAGCTATTGGCATTGGGGATCGACCACTCCGCTGGGGAGCGGTTTTGTAGAAGCCCATTTCAACACCATCGTGGGTGGCGTGGTGGATTCCATCGTACAAGCCCATGAAACCCTGGCGCCGGGTTCCATCCTCATGGGCACGGGTATCGTTGAGGGGGGTGGTGCGAATCGGTCGTTGGTGGCATACGAAGCGAACCCGGAGGAAGAGCGGGCCAAATACAATAGCGACACGGACAAGAACATGACCCTCTTGAAACTTGTGGATGATTCGGGGCCTATCGGCATGATTAACTGGTTTGCCAGCCACCCTACTGCGATGACCTATGACAACCACCTTATTTCTGGCGACCACAAAGGCCACGCGTCGCAGCGTTTTGAAGAAAGCATGGGGGCGGGTTTTGTTGCAGCCTTCGCGCAGACCAATTGCGGTGACGTATCGCCCAACCTGAACCTGGATAACACCGGGCCGGGCGAGAATGAATTTGAGACCACGCGCATCATCGCCGAACGTCAATTGGAAACGGCAGAAGCAATCTTTGCTTCGGCATCGGACATCGTGGGGGGTGAAATCGAGTCGAAGCAGATTTACGTTAACTTTGCGTACCTGCCCGTGGACGAAGCCTATACCAATGGCGCGGGTCAACAACGGACGTGTCCCTCGGCTATGGGCTATGCCATGGCTGCTGGTTCAACCGAAGATGGTGGCGGGCACCCCATGTTCAAGGAGGGTATGGTGCACCGTAATGGCATGATTGATGGGTTGGTGAAGAACATGTACAAGCTGGACGACCCCAGCGATGAGTGTCGGGAATGTCATGGTGTGAAGCCCATCCTCTTTGCCACAGGCGAGCAAGACCCGCCTGCACAGACCCAGGTTCTGCCTGTGACGCTCACGCGTATCGGTACATTGACCCTCGCGTCGGTGGCTGCAGAAGTAACAACCATGGCAGGGCGACGTTTGCGCAATAGTATTGCTGAGGCCTTGGGTACAAGCCCGGAGCAGGTGATTATCGTGGGCTATGCCAATGATTATGGTGGCTATCTCACCACCAAGGAAGAATATGACATGCAGCAGTATGAAGGGGGCCACACTATCTTTGGGCCCTGGTCGCTGGCGGCCTATCAACAGGAATTTGATCGCCTAGCAAAGGGCATGGTGGCGGGTGAAACCGTTGCGTCAGAGGGCGACCCGAAGGATTTGCGTGCGGTCGTCGTATCGGTTGATCTGGTAGGCGACGAAAGCACCGCGCCAGAAGGCAAGGCCCTGGGCGCGGTCGCCACAGCGCCACAGGAAACCGTTGCTGCTGGCGACACCGTCGAAGCGAGTTTCTATGCGCTGGACCCTCGCACAAATTTCCCGCAGCCGGAGCCCTTTGTCGCTGTGCAGAAGAAAAATGGGGATGCCTGGGAAACTATTGCGGATGACCATAGCTGGTCCACCAAGTTACGTTGGCGTGCGGAGGAGGAAACTCCGGAGACGCTGTTGCTGACGGTGAGCTGGGCTATACCTGCGGATACCGCTTCGGGTGAATATCGTATTGCGTACATCGATGGGGAGTATGGCGGTCAAACGGGGGCCGTTACGGTTCAAGCAGTTACTCTGCCTTGATCGTTACCGTTCGGGGCGGTTTGTTGCCGTCGATGCTGAGTTCAAGATTGTCTTTCCCTGCGTCCTTGATGGCCTTTTGAAGTTCGTTGAAGTTGCGGATGATGCGCTTTTCCCAACCACCTTTTGTGGCTGCGAGGATAACGTCGCCTTTTTTGAAGCCTGCCTTGGCGGCAGGGGAGTCGTCGGGCACTACAGTAAAAATCACCCCGGCAATACTGTTAATAGCGGAGGCGGTAACTTCGCCCATGGTGCTCACGTTTTTCACGGTCGCACCAAGCCATTGCCTGGGGGTATCGTCGATGTCTTCGGTATTCACGGGTACTCCGAAGGGATGGTCGTAGGTGGCGTGGCCTGCGTCGGCGATGGTTTTATAGTCGGGGTCTTGTGTGCCAAAGAGGTCCATGGGGAAATTTTTGAAACCGAGGGCCAAAGCGGGGGATTGGGGGCGCACGCGATAGTCGCCGTTGTCCGGGTCTATGAATAGCGGGTCACCCGCCAGCGAATTCCGGTCGAAGCCCGTGCCCTGCCATTCGAGGAGGGTCATGGTGTCCTTGAACGCGGAAAGCTTTTTCGTATCTACACCTGGCTTAAAGACGGGCGCACCCGCAGGGGTATAGTAGAGGTTGTAGTCCCATTGGGCGATGCCGGAGGGGATAAATCCGTTGCCTGCGAAGACCTCGCGGTCGGTGGAATTCACGATAATGTTACGCCGAATGATGTCTTGATTGTCTTCGAAGCAGACGTGCTTGCCGACAGGAAAGGGACTGATGAAGATGTTGTTTTCCACGGTACGATAGAAGCCTTCGCGGAGCTTGAGCGCACAGCCCAACGTAAGATTGTTGTAGACGTGGTAGTTGGATGAGCCGTCGTCGAGGTCGATGCCGAAGGAGTGGGTGCCTACGGTGTGGGAAAAGCGGTTGTGACGAATCACGGTGGCGTGGTGGTTGTCGAGACGACTCAATAGACGCGATTTTTCCTGGTCGCCTTTGTCGAAACCCGCATGACGCGTCTGCCAATGACGGTCGCGACCCCAGGAATTAAAAGGGCCGTGGTCGCCCGTCTCGCGCACGGTCGCGAATATGTCGTTGTATTCGATGATGTGTCCGCCAAAGGCACCGTCGTTCACGGTAAAGCCGGAGCGGGGACATTTGAAGATGGTGTTGTGACTGATGAGGATGGATTCGGCCACGGAAAGAAATACGCCGGACGCGGTTTGTTTGTTCACCCGGCCGAGGTCGTGCATGAGGTTACCGTGAATACGGCAGTCCTTGGGATAGGCAATCCCATTGGCACCGGGGCGCATATCGATGTTGTCCCAGTCGGCATTTTCGTAGTAGCCCGTGGTGCCGTTGTAGACATTGCTCACGTCGCCAATGAGAAGGACACCCGCTTCGCCAATGTCGTTGATGTGGCAGTATTCGATTTTTACCCGGCGGTTATAATCGCGGAGGTAGACTGCGGTACCGCCGAGATTTTCAAAGGTGCAGTATTCAAAGCGACAATCTTCGGCGCCTTCAATAAAGGCAGTGGCGAAACGCGCCACGCCCCAGTCGCCCCGGGTAATTTTGTCGTGGGGTTCCATGAATACGCGGGCGGTATGGGCAAAGGTAATGCCACTGAACTGAATGTGGTGTACAGGATTTTCGGGTGTGCCCTTGAGCAGGACCAGTGACTTAAATCCTGATACATGGAGATTTGCTTGGGTCAGATCCAGCCCTTCGGGCGGGTACACATAGAGCACTTTCTTCTCGCGGTCGAGGAACCACTCGCCGGGGGCATCAAGTTCTTCGAAGATGTTTTCCACCATGACAAATTCTTTGCTGGTGCCATTCTGGGGACGGTTCTCCTGCCAACCCCCTTCGCGTTTTAGGCGTCCGCTTTTTGTCATGCCTGTGATGCGGAAGTGATGACTCCCCCACTTCGCAGCATGGAGGGCATGGATAAAGCCCGTGGTGGGATTGGCCCAGGTCTTGGCACGTTCCGGGCTGATGGCGTCGGGCGAGGTGCCACCAAAGGCCCAGCCGTCGTTGGCGTCGAAGTTGGGGAAGCGCGCCATGTGTTGACGTTGGCCGTTGATGAAGAGCTGGTCGAAGGCGATAGCTTCCAGGTCCATTTCGGCAACGGAGGCCTGGACGATGCCGTCTTTATAGGGTGTCCAGCTAAGATTGGATATATCGCGGCCTGCTGAAAGCACAGGGATTTCCTCTTTGTAGGCAGCCCAGAGAAGTGGACTGCTCAGGGTGCCGGAATCTTCGGGGGTGAGAATGAGTGGTGTGTCGAGTGCGTAAAACCCACCCCGCAGATAGATGGTGATGGGGGCATTACCTGCATTGCCTTCTGCCCGGAGCGTACGCGCTTTTTCTTGAGCCTGATGGGGCGTGGCGAAGGGCTGTTCCAATGTACCGGGATGGGTGTCGTCGCCTGTGGTTGCGACGTAGAGGTCTTGTGCCAGGGCCAATGGTACGAAGGTGATCGTTGTAATCGCAATGATGATAAATCTATGGAACATGTACGTATCTCCTTGGTATTTGGCAGTAATTGTATCAGACAGAAGATAGAGCACACAGGTT
>CALAXS010000678.1 GCA_937895305.1 uncultured bacterium | reverse complement strand
TTCCAAATTTCACGTCATTGCGAGGCACGAACGTAGTGAGTAACGCGGCAATCTCGTGCTCGCAATGATTCACACTGTAAATAAAGGGCATAATCACTACGGAATAATTTGAAACCAGGTCTGTATTTAAAACTGGGGATGGATGAACGTAAGCGGGCACAGTGTAGACCACTTGAGCACAGGCAAATTTATAGGTTATCTTTTTGCCCGGCCTGGAAATCGGCCACGTATTGAGCGATATTTTCTACCGTATCTACCCATACCTCGTTTTCAGGGACCTTGAGGTATTCCAGTAGCTGAATCAGCACATCGACTTGCACGGTCTGATGTCCAAAGTCCTCGGCTACTTCATGCCCGGCGAGGATGGTCCAGCCATTATCTTGTTTCGCCAATTCTATCCACTTCTTCATTTCCGGGAAGGGCATGGCATCAAAGGCCAGACCATGGGCCCTGGCGAGATCACACACTTCGGGCCGATTGTGCAATTCGTTGGGATAGCCCCGGCCTGCGATAAAGTGCTTGGCTACGAGAGGGATGTAGCTTTTTAATTCGGTACCGCGCCCTACAAAATTCTGGCCACAGGGATAAGCAAATGTCTTTGGACGCACCCCTAATAAGGCTTCGATCTGGTCATTGGCGCGAAGCAGCTCCCCCTCCATCCGTTCCAGTGTATAGTCTTCCAGCGCATTGCTGCTGGAAAAATTGAAGTTAGCAGTGCAAGGATGGGAAACCGTGTGATTCCCGATTTCATGTCCGGCAGCAACAGCCTCGGCCCAGGCGGACTGCGCTTCCCCCACGCCCAGCGGCAGCACGTAAAAAGTACCTTTCATGTCGTGGGCATTCAGAACAGGTATGGCGGTAGTGGGCTGGGTTTTGCGTGCATCGTCGAAGCTGATACTCACCGCTACCTTCTTGTTGTCTGGCCATTTAAATACATCTGCCATCGTTTATTTTCCACTTTCTCAAATAATTTACTTTGATCAAAACAAACACACCATACCCTAATCTGCTCTTTTGATAACCGGTGCTACGGGTTAGCTGATTGCCTCTTCCGTTTTGCTATCGAAAAAGTGGGCATTCTCCATGTTGATGTTGAAGATGCGCTCTACGCCAACCATGGGTGGGTCAACGGCCTTCAGGTTAGCGGTTATAGCGGTATCGGCCAATTGAAAATGTACATGCACTTCGCCACCCAGGGGTTCTACCACATCGACCATGGCCTGAATACTTTTCCCATGCTCTATGATCTGATCGTGATTGTCCAGTATATCCTCCGGGCGTAAACCCAAGGTTACCGCTTTCCCTGCATAAGAAACCAATGCGGCTTCGCGGGATTGGGGAACGCGCAGGTCCATACTACCGTCATCACTTTGAAAATGAAGCTGGCTACCTGTATTCACCAGAGTGCCGGAGATGAGATTCATGGGCGGGCTACCAATAAAGGTGCCCACAAACATGTTGGCTGGCTTGTGATATAACGCCATGGGAGTGGCGATCTGTTGAATAACACCATCAAGCATAACCACAATCCTGTCGCCCATGGTCATAGCCTCAACCTGATCGTGGGTCACGTAAATCATGGTCGATTTCAGGCGACGGTGTAATTTGCTGATTTCGGCTCGCATCTGTACCCGCAGCTTGGCATCCAGATTGGAGAGTGGCTCGTCGAAGAGGAAGACCTTGGGGTTACGCACGATGGCACGGCCCACAGCGACACGTTGACGTTGACCACCGGAGAGGGCCTTTGGCCGTCGGTCCAGTAACTCAGTGATCCCCAGTATCTTTGCCGCATTCTGCACCCGTTTATCGATTTCTTCTTTTGGGTATTTACGCAATTGCAGGCCAAAGGCCATGTTTTTATAGACCGTCATGTGGGGATAGAGGGCGTAGTTCTGAAAGACCATGGCGATGTCGCGGTCTTTAGGGGCCACATCATTGACGACCTTGTCATCGATACTGACCTGACCACCGCTGATTTCTTCCAGGCCCGCGACCATGCGTAACGTAGTGGATTTACCACAGCCCGAAGGCCCCACCAGCACCACAAATTCCTTGTCCTCGACAACAAGGTCGATGCCCTTCACCGCTTCAATACCGCCAGGATATACTTTTTTAATCGACTTTAATTCAACCCGCGCCATGCACTGTATCCTTCTGTGTGATCACGATGAAAAACCAGCATAGCGTTCACAGTCACCGAGTTCAACTTTGGCCCCCTACATGCAGCTTTAACAAAACACTGTGATAACACAACGCTAAAGCGCAGACCGATGGTACGTATGCATTCTTACACAGAGCATGGGAACGAGGAAAAATCCTTCTCCCTCCCAATCTTCTTTTTCCCCATCTGCGTTAATCTACGCTATCTGCGGACAAAATTTTCTCCCCTCTTATCCGTCCTCATCCGCACAATCCGCGACTTCCGTGTTCTATTCTTCCCCCTTTCGCGCCTTTACTGTTTACGTGTGCGACCGCTCCCCCGCCTTCATCGCCCGCTTTACCTTCTTCATGAACGGATAAAAGTCCACCTGGATGGTGTGTCGCTTCGACTTCACATACCGCTTCTCCATAGCGTCCCGGTCCCGCTCAATGTCCGAGCGCATAGCCTTTTCATCTGGTAGCGAGCTTTTTCCTGCCAGACACGCCGCAGCATATTGGGCCTGTACCTCAGCCAGTGGAAAGATAGCACCAAGCGGTTGGATTAGCCCGATAAAGAAGAGGTTGTCCATCTCCGGCTTCACCATGTGGAGATACAGTGGCACATCATTGTCCTCAGTCTGGATGATGTTCTCATCAAAAAACGGAAATGAGATCTTGTAACCCGTGCAATAAATCAGCACATCCGCCGCTAACATGCTTCCATCCGTAAACCGTATTTCGTCCCCGCACAATTCCTCTATATTCGGTTTTATTCCCACACAGCCATGCCCCACCCGATCCAGGAATGTGCTCGAAATAGTCGGGTGTGCTTCCATGAGCTTATGGTCCGGCGTGGGAATCCCAAAGTCCTCCACCTTCCCCACACTCAATTTCAACATGAGCGCAAAAAACTTCTGACCCAGCCAGAAAGGCAACCACGGCTTTGTCCAGTGATCCAGCGGTTTTCCCAGTAGGTACTTGGGCAACACATAGGCACCACGACGCGTCGCCAGCGTCACCTCCTCCGCCACATAGCTCGCCTCCACCGCGATGTCCATGGCACTGTTCCCAATGCCCAGCAAGACCACCCGCTTCCCTGCTACCTCGTCTGGTGTGCGATAACTATGCGCGTGCATAACTTTTCCATTGAACTGCCCCGGAAAAGGTGGCTCCGGCCAACGCTGATCCCAATGGTGCCCGTTACAGACAAAGAGGCTCTCATACTCCCGCGTCTCCCCTGTACTCAACGTCACCGCCCAACGTCCATCCTCCAGTCGCGCACAATGCTCCACACCCGTATTGAAGGAAATCGTGTCATACACCCCGAAGTGTTTCGCGAAATCCTTGAAATAGCTGAATATCTGCTTATGATCCGTATAGACCGGAAATTCCGCTGGCATAGGATAATCCGAAAACTGCATCTGGTCCTTGGACGTATTGATGTGCAGTGACTTATATGCAGCGGATTTGCCTGTGGGGCTATTGTAATACCAGACCCCGCCTACATCATCGCTCAACTCAAAGCAGTCATAGTCCAGGCCCTGGTCTTTCAGCGCTTTCGCCGCTGCCAAACCACTCGGTCCCGCACCGATGATACAGCTTTTCCCGCGTGATGCCATGCCCTACCCCTTTCAATCGTTACTCAATGTCCCGGAAATATGCCCTCAATATAGACCCTCCACCACCCGATATGTTATTATTTGTACCCTTTTCAATGCGTTTAATACAAGGGGTTTGCGCATGAGTACCATTACAAAAGCCGATGTGGAATATGTCGCTGGCCTCGCCCAGTTACAACTGGACGACGATGCCAAAGAACGACTCACCCACGAAATGGCCACTATTCTCAACTATATGGACAAACTCAACGAGCTCGACACCGAAAACGTCGAGCCTATGATGCACGCCATGGCCATGACCAATGTCTTCCGCGAAGACGTGGTCGAGCCTTCCCTCCCACGGGATAAGGCCCTTGAAGGGGCCCCGTCCCACGATGGCGAATTCTTTTTAGTACCTAAAATTCTGGAGACCGACAACGTATGACGGCCTGGTATGAACAGACTGCCCACGCTATCCGCGATGCCGTTGCATCTGGCGAAGTGACCGCAGTTGAAGTAACCCAATCCCATCTCGACCGCATTGCCGCTGTCGATGACAAGGTAGATGCCTTTACCCAGATCTGGACCGACGTTGCCCTGAAGCAGGCCGCAGCAGTGGATGCCAAAGTAAAAGCAGGCGATGCCCTCGGTAAACTCGCCGGGGTACCTATTGCCCTCAAGGAACTCCTCTGCACCACTGAAGGCCATACCACTTGCTCTTCCCGAATATTGCAGGATTTCACCAGCGTCTATGACGGCACTGTAGTGAAAAAGCTCAAAGCTGAAGATGCGGTTCTCATCGGTAAGGTGAATATGGACGAATTTGCCATGGGTTCTTCTACCGAAAACAGCGCCATCAAAACCACCAAGAATCCCTGGAATCTCAAATGCGTACCCGGTGGCTCTAGTGGCGGTTCTGCCGCCTCCGTCGCTGCAGACTGCGCCCCTATCAGTTTTGGCAGCGATACCGGCGGTTCCATTCGCCAGCCTGCAGCACTGTGCGGTTGTGTCGGTTTGAAGCCGACTTATGGTCGGGTGTCCCGGTATGGGTTGGTGGCTTTCGCCTCCTCGCTCGACCAGATAGGCCCCTTTTCCAAGGACGTGGAAGACGCCGCACTTGCCCTCGAAGTCATCAGTGGCAAAGACCCCCTAGATGCGACTTCCGCCGACTTGCCTGTTCCCGACTATCGTGCCGCACTCACAGGCGACGTGAAGGGCCTGCGTATTGGTTTGCCCAAGGAATACTTCAGCGATGCCCTGGGTGACGAGATGCGCAAGCTGGTGGATGATGCTATCGAAGTCCTCAAGGCCCAGGGCGCCGAAGTCGTCGAGGTCTCCCTCCCCCACACAGAATATGCCGTAGCGGTGTATTACATTATCGCCCCGGCAGAAGCCAGCTCCAACCTCGCTCGTTTCGACGGTGTACGCTATGGCTACCGTCATCCCGATGCCAAGTCCATGCAGGACATGTATACCATGACCAAGATAGCAGGCTTGGGACC
>CALAXS010000677.1 GCA_937895305.1 uncultured bacterium | reverse complement strand
ATTCGCGATTGGCCAGTTCCTGGAGTGCCGGGGTCAGGGGACAGGGTTCCCCGGTCGTTTGTGCTGTTTTGAGCATGGGTGCAAGATAATCGAAGATTCGGTGGGGCAGGACGTGCATGCCAAAGAAACAGAGGTAATGCCCTACGCGCAGACCGGGGGTTTGCAATTCAAGTTCAGCACGACTGAGGGAAGGCTTTTCGAGGATCTGCTCAATTTCATAGATGCCGGCTTGTTCAGGGACCCGCTTACCACTGAGGGTTCCGTAATGGTGAACGAGGTGCTCCCGGGTGAGATTAACGGCAGCGACAGCACAGTTCTCTTTTTCTGCGAGGTCAATGAGTTGATGGGCACACCGCTGATTCGCGTTGTAAGAGATATATACATAATCCCCGAGCAGGAGAAGAAAACTCTCCTCGCCCACGAATTCCTGTGCACAAGAAACCGCATGACCATAGCCCAGTGATTCTTCCTGTACCGCGAAGGAGAGGCGCCGCAGAATATCTTCCAGGCTGGCTGCTTGTTTCTTTGCCCAGGCGGCATTGCCATAGCCTTCCAGCAGATTGTCGCGCAATTGCGATAGCTGATTCTTGTATCGTTCCTCGTCGCCAGGTGCACAGACGATACAGACTTCTTCCACACCACTTTCAAGGGCTTCCTCAATAATGATTTGGATGATAGGCTTTGCGATGCCATCACGGTCGGTAATGGGGAGCATGCTTTTTTGTACCGTATCCGCAACGGGATAAAGACGTACACCGCGGGCTGCGGCGGTGATGACTGCTTTTCGTATGGCCATGTGTTCAGGCCTCCACGGGTTTTCGGATGAATTTAAGAGAATAGAGAATCGAAGGAAACGTTCTCAAACGATTTTAATTGTGAGCCGGGAGTTGCATTCAGGATTTTTATCCCCTGGTTTCGGGTGACGGTGTTGGCATGGTCATAGTCCTTTTCCGATTCGCGCGGTTGGGGCAGGGCAAATTTGTGCTCACCTTCTTGGGTATAGGCATCGCTGAAGTGGGTATTTCCTTTTGCCAGAGACGCATCCCAGAGACCAGGGCCAGACTGGGGGAGCATGGGACTGTCCTTGCCCTTCGCTTCGCGCCAGGTTCGGATGGCATGGTAGAGGAAGGTGCTGCGCAGGGGCCGCATGATTGATTCGCGCAGGTCGCGGGTTAGTTGGCTGGTCTTGCTTTCGCACAGTTCGTAGTTGTGGTCCATACCCACGAGGATGATGGGATTGCAGCCCATGGCGACGGCGATCTGTAGAAGCATGTGGGTAACCGAGTGACCTGCGCCCAGGGGTTCAGTCGCGCTAAAGTGACGTTGCCCTGCGACGGGCCCTATCTGTACGGGAGTTAACTTGGCCATGCCCAGCAAGGGCAAATAGCGGAGGGGGCAAAACTTTTCGGTGTCGGCGGGAATATGTTGGGCGTATTCGTGGGCATGACTATGGGCCTGGTACTCATCTGCAATGCCCCAGTACGTAAAGGGGAAGCCCCAGTTTTCGTAGCCCAGGTAACAGCGATTGGAACCAAAGGTAATCTCGTCATTGAGCAGTGTCATGTCGATGTCGTTAAGACTGGGGCCATTACCGACAATGAAGCAGCGTTGGCCTTCATGCCGATTTTTGAACTCATGCAGGAGACTGGGGATCTGAATAGAAAATTCGCCTGTAGGCCCGTGAAAGTGAAAGTGTTCAATGCCCAGGCTGTGGAAGTTTTGGAGCAAGGGCAAGAGGGAGTCGAGGTCGGGGCATCGTTCCTGCGGAAACAGGTCAAAGCGATAGGTGGGTACAGCACAGGGAAGATGAAGTTCGTGGGAACCCAGTTCACCGGGATCGGCGATGGAGACAACGTTCTGAACATGGGGGTATTGCGTTGCCAACGCCTG
>CALAXS010000676.1 GCA_937895305.1 uncultured bacterium | reverse complement strand
CATGCCGGGACTAAAGTTCTAGAAGTGGTTTCATAAGTGCATTATGCTAAACTCATGGTTGGGCGTACAACAAATTAACATTGGGCTGCGTGGAGGATGGACGTATGCGCAGTCATGGTGTGTTGAGTGATGCACAGTGGGAAAAGATTTGTCCCTATTTACCGAAGTTGTCGAGCAGGGGGCGACCTTGGGCCGATGACCGGGCCTGCCTGGAAGGCATCTTGTGGGTGTTACGCACGGGAGCACGATGGCGTGATGTTCCCGAACCGTTTCCGTCGGGCAGCACATGTTGGCGCCGCTTGAAGCTCTGGTCGGAGCAGGAGGTATGGCTCCATATGTGGCGCGCATTTTTGCGTGAACTGGATAATGGACAGCTTTTAGACTGGGAAGAATGCTTTGTGGACGGCACCTTTGCTTCGGCAAAAAAAGGGGCGATGCGGTCGGAAAAACCAAGCGCGGCAAGGGCACAAAGCTTATGGTGGTGGCAGACGGCCAGGGTATACCTGTGGGAGTTTCGCTCCACTCAGCCAGCCCCGCTGAGGTAACACTTGTGGAAGAAACGCTCGAAACGGTGCAGGTTAATGGCACACAACTGACGCGCCTCATCGCCGACAAAGCCTACGATAGCGCGCCTTTGCGCATGCGCCTTGCCCAGCAAAACATCGAACAAATCACACCGCACAAACGAAATCGTGTGAAAAAGAAATTACAAGATGGTCGTCCCCTCCGCCGTTACAAACGCCGCTGGATTATAGAACGCACCATCGCCTGACTAGGCAATTTCCGCCGTATCGCTACCCGCTACGACCACTCCATAAACCTCTATACAACCTTCGTACACATTGCATGCGCCATAGTCACTATGAGGTTTATGAACTTATGAAACCACTTCTAGTATTTCGAGTTGAGGCTGCCTGTTTTTCGGAGCAGAGCTCCGATGTATACATTCCCACGCAGAACATGGGAACGAGGGATCACGTGGTCGTTACTGACCTACCTGTCGCAGGTATCCCAATAATTCTTTGGCCGTCTGAAAACGTTCTTCCGGCTTTTTGGCAATAGCCTTCATAATAATCTGGTCCAGCAGTGTGGGGATTCCCTCAATAGTCTTCCCCGGTGCTTCAGGCATTTCCTTGATCTGCCGTTGCAAAACATCACCGTCCGGGAAAACGATCTTACCGGTCAAGAGTTCGTGGAGCACCAGTCCAATGGAATAAATATCCGAACGTACATCCACATCTTTACCCAGAGCTTGCTCAGGTGACATATAGCAGGGTGTACCCATTACAACATTGCTCTTGGTCATGCGCATGTCTTCCGATTTGGCCAGCCCGAAGTCCATAAGCTTGATAAGACCTCCCTTGGCAATAAGGATATTGTCTGGCTTGATGTCGCGGTGAACAACGCCGACCTGATGAATCGCATCCAGTGCAGCACAGGATTGACCGATGATATTCACCGCTTCACGGTGATCCAGTTTTCCTTTGCGGGACAGATATTTACTCAGGTTGGGGCCTTCAATAAATTCCATGGCGATGTAGGCTTTCCCCTCATCCGCGCCGATGTCGAATATGTTGATGATATTAGGGTGAGATACCTTGGCGGCAGCTTTGGCTTCACGGATAAAACGTTGGCGATATTCATCTGAACCATCGACAAGGCTTCCCAGAAACTTCAAAGCCACCGGGCGATCCAGTTGTTTGTCATAGGCCTTGTAGACCACCCCCATACCGCCACGACCCAGCTCACCATCGAGACGATAGCGTTCTTCCAGGGATTTTTCGACCATGGACATGACCGCACCGCCATTTCCAACACCTGAAGCAGGACGCATATCGCTACCTTGTGGCCCCAGAGAGATGCGGGACTGAATATTGGAGAGGCGTTGATCAATATCCCGAAAGCTGACATCCACGCTGCGAATCTTCTGGAGAGTTTGCAGGGACATATCCAGATTACCAACTTGTTCATAGGCCAGGGCGAGCATCCAGAAATAGTTTATATTGTCCGAGGTGACTTTCGCTCCCGTCAGATGGTTTTCCAGTGTTGCTACGCAATGGTCATGGTCTCCCAGTTCATAGAAGCATCGACCGAGTAATTGACGGGATTGGGAAAAATTCGGATTGTCTTCTTTTACCTTCTGTAGCAAAGGTATGGCCTTTTCAGGCTGCTTGGCATGGATAAGAGCAAAGCCCGCACCGAAGAACTCACCTGCTTTCACATAACATTCCGAGGCCTTGAGTGCATCATTGTCTTTGGTATAACAATCTCCAGCGCGTCGAAACTCCTCGGCTCCTTCGTAGGCCATAGCTGCATCTTTCCAACGGCCCTTGGATTCGTAAAAACGTCCCCCAATCTCAGCGGCAGCTTTGGCATTCCCTGCCTGTTGCATGCATTTTGCGGCTTCTTCCAGCCGTCCCATGCGTAAATATATCTGCCCCGCTTTTTCCAAATCACCACTTTCCTGATAGAGTCGCGCTGCAAGGTCATTGCGTTGGGCAGTGTCGTAGCATTGCGCTACGGAAGAGCGCAATTGCTTAATCGTATCTTCATCCACCTTGGATTGTGCTTTTTCATTATTAATGAGGGCATAGCATTTATCGGCTGCCAGATTCATGGCATCGCCTGGCTGGGGGTTTCTGGAAAAATAATCGGTGAAGATCCTGGCCGCGTCTTTGTG
>CALAXS010000675.1 GCA_937895305.1 uncultured bacterium | reverse complement strand
AGAATATCGACTGGGGTACCGACAATCCCGGTGACATTGCAGATCTGGTGGATGGACCGTCGGTGGTTGAGCCTGCACTGGCCTCATCCGGTGCGGTGCTTGCGGGTTCGCTCTTCTGTACGGTCTGGGACGCTTTCTCACAGGAACGCATCCTGGACGGGTCAGTCTCTCTGGTCATCAGTGGCTATGCACCCGTTACCGCGAATGAGGATGGGGTCTACAGCTTCGCAGCGGTACCGGATGGTACGTATACGGTAACGGTCCGTGCGGATGGCTATGTGTCACAGGATCAAGCCCTGGACATGGCAGGGGACATCGAGTCGCTGGTCTTCCCGCTGGTGCTGGAGGGTACCGAGGGAGAGGACGAAGGTGAGGGTGAGCCAGGCGGTGGTTGTGGTAGTGGCGCCAAGCAGGAGAGTCAGGCAGGCAATGTCTTTGTCCTGGGCGTGTTGGGTCTGGCTATGGTTTTTTCGCGACGAAGACGGGTATAAGCTGAAAGCCTGGTTGTCTGCGTGTTACAATCCCGCGCTGATGTAATTCATTCCCGTTGACCGCGCAGGAGCCGTATGTCCCCGAAGACCCGATACCTTCAAGGCCTGAACCCGAAGCAACGTGAGGCTGCCCGTGCAACGGAAGGCCCGGTGCTGGTACTGGCAGGTGCAGGCAGCGGCAAGACCCAGGTTATCACACGGCGCATCGCCCATATCGTGGCCAATGGACTGGCCACACCCGACGAGATTCTTGCGGTTACCTTTACAAACAAGGCCGCAGCGGAAATGCGGGAGCGTGTGGGTGGGCTCATCGGCGCCTCCGAAGCAAAGAAAGTGATGCTCTCCACCTTTCATTCCTATTGCCTTAAAATTTTGCGCACCCACTGTGAACGTATCGGTATTCGTAAAAACTTTAGCATCGCGGGGGAAAGTGATTCGCGGACGCTACTGCGGCGGGTGGTGGACGATATGAATTCCCAGACCATGAGCTATAGCCCCGGCATGTTTCAGAGCACCATCAGCCTGTGCAAAAACACCAACGTGCTACCCGATGAAGGCGGCACTATGCCCCTCGCCTCAGACACCGATGCCAAGTATGGGGAGCAGTTACCCGATGTGTACACCAAGTACCAATCTGCATTACGTGCTGCAAACAGCCTGGATTTTGATGATCTCCTGCTCATGACGCTCAAGCTATGGCGGGAGTGCCCGGATGTGCTGGCACTGTGTCGGGGCAAATTCAAGTATGTGATGGTGGACGAGTATCAGGACACCAATGCGTTGCAGTTCGAATTGATTCGGCTGTTGGTCGAGGCCCATCGCAATTTCTGTGTGGTGGGTGATGATGACCAGTCTATCTATGCGTGGCGTGGCGCGGACCCGCGCAACATCCTGGAGTTTGAGAAGTCTTTCCCTGAAGCAAAGATTGTGACCCTGGACCAGAACTACCGTTCCACAGAAACCATCCTCAAGGCTGCGAACTCCGTCATAAAAAACAATGGTTCCCGTCGCGAGAAACAACTCTGGTCCGAACTGGGTGTGGGCCGGCCCATCGACTGGATCACCGTTTCAGACGAAGACGCCGAAGCAAAGGAAGCGGTGAAGTGGCTTAAATATATCCAACAGAAAACAGGCGCGCGCTATAGTGACTTTGCCATGCTCTATCGCTCCAACATTCAGTCTCGCCCCCTGGAAGTAATACTAAGACAGGCCGGGATTCCCTATGTGGTTGTAGGCGGGCAGGATTTCTTTGAGCGGTCGGAGGTAAAGGACATCATCTCCTACCTCAAGGTCATCGCCAATCCACGGGACGAAGCCGCTTTCCTCCGCGTGGTCAATATGCCACGACGGGGCATCGGCGACAACACCCTCCACCGTGCCCACGACATCTGTCGCGAAGAAGGTGCCTCGTTGGGCATGGCACTGTCCGAAGTCCTCAAGCGGGGCAAAGCCCCGAAACGTGCAGAGCAAGGCATCCAGGAATTCCTCTCGGTTATGCAAAAATTTCGGAAACAATTCACAGAAGGTAAATCATCGCTCAAGACCATGGTCGAAGACCTCATTCTGAAAATCGATTACCGGGGCGAACTGGAGCGGACCTGCAAGAACCCCGGACAGGCCCAGGCGCGCTGGAATAATGTGGAAGTGGTGGTCAATGCCATCGGCGAATACGAAGAGAAGGAAGAGAACAAAGGCAAGGTTGCCTTGCAGAACTTTCTGGATGACAGCCACCTCAACAGTGACAAGAACTTCAGTAAAGAAGACCGTCGCAAGACAGGCGTAACCCTCATGACTATTCACAGTTCCAAGGGCCTGGAGTTTCCCTTTGTCTTTATCATGGGCTGCGAAGACGGGCTCATGCCCCACGATAAGAGCATGAAAGAAAACGGTATCGACGAAGAACGGCGCCTCTTCTACGTGGCCCTCACCCGGGGCAAACGCCATGTAACCCTCTTCGATGCGCTGACCCGCGTACGCGGTGGCCGCGAAAAAGAATGCCAGCCCAGCCGCTTCCTCAAGGAACTCCCTGCGGAACTCGTGAAACGTCACATCCGCGCTGCACGGGGGGGGATGGTCGCTACTTCAGCGGGGGAAGACGATGTCGCAATGAACCGCTCCAAGGTCCAGGCCAAGCGCAAGGCGCGCAGTCGACGCTAAGGGGGAGAGGGGGCTATATAATTCCAGCCAATCCCCAACGTACTATTGCAAACCCATGCTATGGGCGTCATCCCCACTCACCTCCATCATCCCCGTGCAGCCCTGTCAATTCCCGCTCAGTCCTGTCATTCCCGCGTCCCCCCTGTCATTCCCGCGCAGGCGGGAATCTCCGCGTTTACCCTCCCAACCCAAGTCGGGACCGTAAAACTAAAACGCCTCCCCTCCTGTCATTCCCAACTTGATTGGGAATCCCTCCAACGGTATCCCGGCGTCCAGCCGGAGTCGGAACCAACACCGTAGTATTCCCGCTTGAACGTGCCCTCGTTCCGGAGCAGAGCTCCGGGATATGCATTCCCGAGCAGAGCTTGGGGACGAGAAAGGAGTCGGCGACGTGGACATGACCAAGGCAAAGGTTCAGGCCAAACGCAAGGCGCGCAGTCGACAATAACAACGAAGGCCCACCACCATCAGGTGACGGGCCTTGATATAAATTTTACGCTTTGGTTACGCGGCGGGTTTTTTCTTTTTGTTGTTGTACCAGTCCATCCATTTATCCACGAACTGCTGGCGTTCTTCGCCGGGCTGGGACTTGGCGATAGGGCCTTTACCGTCCACGGACTGCCGACGTCCAGTGAGCTTGTTCATGGTATGGGCAAGACGGAGGAAGGTGTAGGGGTCCTTTTCTGCCATGAACAATTCGATGATGGTATCCATGTCCGATTCGTCCGTGGTGCGGGACAAGGCATAGACAGCGCGTTCACGCACTTTACGTTCCAGGTCGTCCTGTGTCAGCAGGTCGAGTAGCAAAGCGGATGTTTTTTCTGCATCACCATAGAACTGGAGTGCGCCGATACAGGCCAGGCGTGTTTCCATATCCTGCTTGTTATCAGCCGCTACCGCGATGATGGTGTCCGTGAGCGCAGGGTCCATAGCAATCTCGATACTCCGTGCCGCTTCACGACGGACGTGGAGGTCGTCGTCGTTGAGGTAGGCTGCGAGGTCAGCAGAGATGGACTCTGCACCGATACTACGCAGGGCCGTTGCAGCAGCTTGACGGACCTGGGCGTTATCGCTTTCAAGGTCGCCTAGCAGAGGCTGTGCAGCGGCTTGGTAGCGCATGTCGCCGAGGGTATTGATATGGGGAATTCGGGTTGCACCTTTGGCGGCATTGAGTTTCGCGAGAGCAGCCTTGGGCAGGGCTTCATCTTTCCAGATGATGCTACTATCAATCTCGATGATGGCTTCGTCTACCTTGGACCAGCAGAAGGTCTTGAAGGTGATACTGTCGTCGTTCATGTTGAAGATGGTGTAGGAGGGTGCTTCCCATTCGTCGGTGCGGTTATTGCCCACCACAGCGGTGAATTGCTCGGGGAAGTTACCGCCAATGTCACCACCGTTAATGACGAAGGTAGTGCCTTCGCGGTCGTTGCGCTTGAAGTCTTTCATGGGGTGGAGGCGTTCGTAGATGTGGGTGTGTCCAGACAAGTCCAAGTCCACGTCGTTATCGAAGATAGTCCTGGCGAGGCGTTGCATGGTGGAAGTGCCCATTTCCTTGCGACTGTCGTCTTCAGAGTAGTAGCCGGTACAGAACACGGGGAAGTGATGGGCGAGTACGGTGTACTGGCTGTCTACCGTGGGGAGGTATTCGTTGAGCCATTTGTAGGACCCTGCGGTCTGCTCAAAGGAGATGAGTACAAAGTGGGTATTGCCCCAGGTGAAGGCAGCGTAGGGTTCGCCATCGCCGGGCAGTTCGTGGTACTGGGCGAACCAGTCGTTTTCCGGGTCGAAGATCTGAGAGCCTTCGTGGTTTCCCCGCGCCGTAGCCATCCATAGATTGTGGTTAATTTCCTTGAAGCGGTTGAAGTGTTCGGGCCACTGGTCGTACACATGTCCATTGGGCACGAGGTCACCCTGGGTGATGTAGAACTCGGGATCCCACTGGGCTACATGCTCCCACATGCGAGTGGCTTCCCAGCGATTGGACCAGCGACGGGAGTCGCCAATCATGGCAAAGGTAATGGGGCGGGATTTGGCTGGCCCTGTCTTGAAGGTGCTTTCCAGTGTATCTTCGCCACAGACTACCTTGTAACTGTAGGTCGTCTCGGGCGTTAGGCCTGTCAAGCGAAGGCGATGAATCTTGGCAGGTGCTTCATCTTTTATAGTCTGGTCCAGCTTTCCGTTCAGGCCATAGTTGAGGCTGCCCTGCTCTTCCAGATTGGACTCCCAGATGATGGTACAGCCGTCGGCCGTGATGTTATTCAGGTGCGGGGCGATGTAGAAGCCCTGTTTCGGGGCTTCGTCCTGGGCCAGAACCTGGAGGCTGAACAGAACCGCACAAGCGGCAATTAATAAACGCATTATAATATCTCCTTTTCGGTAACAGGGGGGCATCATAACAAAGCACCTGGAGTCAGACCAGTTTTTTTCTGGTCAAGGGTCTACGTGCAAATCGGGATAATTGTCCAGGCATAGAGATTGTTGGATACACAACGCGTCATTCAGTGGAAGTGAATCATTACCAGATTTCTAGCAGACTTCGCTTATTTTCACAGGGCGATGTTCTTCCACAGATTTCTTCGCGGCCAAGGCAGCATAAAAGGCAGCCTGTGCATCTTTACCAGTCACAGGCGGGGTGCTGTCCGTGTTGATGCACTCCACAAAGGCATTCATTTCCGCGAGGTAGCTGTCCACATAGCGGTCCATGAAAAAATTCAGCGGCAATTCGCGCTGGACGGATGCTGTGGTCATGTGTGTGGTCGTGTTGGGATAATTGTTATCCGCCAAGAGTGCACCCTTACTGCCAAAGACCTCCGCACGCTGGTCATAACCGTAGACTGCCTTGCGGCTGTTATCTATGCTGGCGATGGCACCATTCTCAAACGTGAGCGTGAGCAGTGCTGTGTCCACGTCCCCTGCTTCGCCGATGGCCGGGTCGATGCGTACCGCTGTTGCAGCAAAAACTTCTACTATCTCGCTCCCCGTTAAAAATCGCGCCATATCAAAATCGTGTATGGTCATGTCCATGAAAATACCGCCAGACACTTTAATGTAGGAGATGGGTGGCGGACCCGGATCGCGACTGATGATATGGACCAGATGAGGCTCACCAATTTCGCCCGCCTGAACTCCCTGTTGCAGTCGCGCAAAGTTCGGATCAAAGCGACGGTTGAAACCCATCATGAGTTTTACGCCCGCTGCTTCAACTGCGGCCAGGGTGGAATCGATCTCTGTGGCGTTCGAGCCGATGGGCTTTTCACAAAAAATGTCTTTGCCTGCGGCTGCACATTCGCCGATGATGGTCGGGTGGGTGTCTGTTGGGGAACAAATAACAATAGCGTCGATATCATCGCGACTTAGCAGGTCGTGGTAGTCTTCGGTGGTGTCCAATACGCCACATTGCACTGCACATTCTGCGAGGCTTTCCGCGTTAACATCCGACAGCGCAACAAGCTGTGCGCCTCGAATACGGGAGGCGAGGTGTTCTGCGTGGAGTCGTCCGATGCGGCCCGTTCCGATGAGTCCGATTTTGAGTTTGTCATTATTCATATTCAGTGTTGTCCAATTTAGTATTGAGGAATAAGTGAACAGGTTTAACTTTAAAAGTCGAACACAACTTTTCGTAACGCAAGGCTTCAAGCTCACCCGTCATTGCGAGCCGAGTGTAAACGAGGCGTGGCAATCTGGCTTGGCCTTGAAGATATGATGCCGGAGATATGGCTGCTACTGTTTTTTCATCTGGACCAAGCCAGATTGCCACGTCGCTGCGCTCCTCGCAATGACACGATTTTCTGGGACTATGCACAGTATTTGTCATGCGTACTACAGTCCAATGTTCTTGAGGTATTCGCGATTACGGCCCGCACTTTCCCTGGGTACACCCATGCCGGGGAGTACGTCTTGTTCAACGCAAATCCAGCCCTCATAACCATGTTGATCAATCCAGGTCTTGATTTTCGAAAAATCGACGCAGCCTTTACCCAGTTCGCAGAAGACGCCTTCCGCTACAGATTTAAAATAGTCCCAGCCTTCGGCTTTTGCACGGGCCGCGACTTCGTGCTGGCAATCCTTGAAGTGTAGATAGCACACACGATTTGCATATTCTTCGAGGCCATCCATAACGCATTCGTGGGTGGGGGTGCCGGAACCGAAGGCATAGTGTCCTGCGTCAAAGACCAGTCCTACCAATTTGGGGTTGGTGACGGAGAGGAGCATTCGGATTTCATCGGGTGTTTCCACATAGCCCGCGCAGTGATGGTGGAACACACAGCGAAGCCCTGTTTCATCGCGCACCGCCTGTGCGACCTTGTCCACGCCCTGGCCATAGACTTTCCACTCGTCCTCGGTCAGGCCCATAGCGGGGGTGACGCGTCCTGCGTTTTGTGTGCGTTCCGGGACTGTGCCATTGTTGTCGGCCAATACGATATAGGGTGAATAGGTTTCATCCCCCGTATCTTGAACCGCAGCGATGAGCCGTGCAATCTTGAGTGTTTCATCCCGTACCGCATCGTGGCATGCCGCGTCCTTGAAATCACCGGGGACAAAGGCACCCAGCATGGTCAGTCCACGGGAAGACAGGGTCTCGCGCAAGGCCGCGGGTTCTGTGGGCATAAAACCCCAGTCACCCAGCTCCGTGCCCTTGTACCCCGTCTCGACCAATTCGTCGAGCATCTGGTCGCAGGTGATGCCCTTTTCCAGCCCTTCAAATTCCAGGCTGCCCCAGGAGCAGGGCGCATTACCGATATGTATGGTCATGGCGAATTTCTTTCTCCTGTCATTCCCGCGGAGGCGGGAATCCCCGTGTGATAATACCTAGCCTGAGTTTGAAACTTCGACTGGATGATTGGATACCGTTGGGGGGATTCCCGGTCGAGCCGGGAATGACAATAATAAGTATATGTGTTCGTTTATATTAAAATTCTGATTGCAAAATATAATTCGCTTAGAATTTCCGATGCCATTCTTTGGGCCATCGTTCTACGATGACTTTGGTTTCCGTAAAGAATTCAACCGAGTGCTGGCTCTGCGCATGGAGGTCGCCAAAGAAACTGCGCTTCCATCCACTAAAGGGGTACTGGGCCATAGGCGCGGCGACACCGACGTTAATACCGATGTTCCCGGCGTAGGCTTCATAGCGAAACTTACGGGCATCGATACCGCTGGAGGTAAATATACAGGCCATGTTGCCGTACTCGCGATCGTTGACCAGGGCGATGGCCTCGTCCAGCGTATCCGCGTGCATGAGCGCGAGAACCGGGCCAAAGAGCTCGGTCCTGGCAATGGTGCTGTCGGGATGTACATTGTCCAGCACCGTGGGGAAGAGGAAGCTGCCTTTTTCATAGCCTTCTACCAACTTACCGCGACCGTCCACCAGAACTTTCGCACCTTCCGCTTCGCCCTTGGCGATGAGTCCTTCGATGCGGTCCTTGCTTTCATGAGAAATGATGGCACCCATCTCCACGCCTTCGTCCAGGCCATAGCCCACGGTACGCTTCGCGGCGACATCGCAGAATCGTTCGCGGAAGGCTTCGCCTGCTTCACCAACAGTGATAACGACTGAGAGCGCGAGGCAGCGCTGACCTGCACAACCAAAGGCGGAGTCCGCGATGATTTCTACTGTCTTGTCCATGTCCGCGTCGGGCATGATGACCGCCGGGTTCTTGGCACCGCCCTGGCATTGGGCACGTTTACCGTTTTTCGCAGCGCGTTGATAGATGTATTCCGCTGCGGGGGTTGAGCCTACCATGCTGATGCTGCGGATAGTGGGATGGTCGAGCATGGTGTCTACCGATTCTTTACCGCCGTTCACCATCTGGAGCACGCCGGGTGGCAGGTCCATTTCATCAATGAGTTCAAAGAGTCGCTGCTGGGTTCTGGGACATTTTTCGCTGGGCTTCACAATCATGCAATTGCCCGAGGCCATGGCATAGGGTAAAAACCAGAGCGGGATCATGGCGGGAAAATTAAAAGGGGCCACCATGCCCGTCACGCCGATGGGTTGACGAATCATGTGCTCGTCAATACCGCGCGCGATGTCTTCGTTGTTATAGCCCTGCATGAGTGTAGGGATACCACAGGCCGTCTCGATATTTTCCAGACCACGCTGTAATTCACCGATACTCTCGCCATAAGTCTTGCCCGCTTCCTCGGTGCAGATGCGTGCCAGCTCGTCCTTGTTCGCTTCATAGAGCTGCTTCAGCTTGAACATGTACTGCACACGGTCGATAGCGGGAACACGACGCCATTCGGGGAAGGCCACCGCGGCTGCCTTGGCTGCGGTGACGATGTCGGCAGCGGGCGAGAGTGGCACTTCTGCAATCGTTTCCTGTGTCGCAGGATTCACCACAGGCAGGGTTTCCGATGCGGTAGATGCGACCCATGCGCCGTTGATGTAGTTGGGGATTACGTTTTTCGTTGCCATGTTGTCTCCACAGGGTGGGTTTAATTCGCCACGCGTTTAATTGTTCTTAGTGTATAAATTTCGGGTTGATGTAATAAAATTTCGTCATTGAATAAAAAACGCTATAACTTAATTCAATTTCTTCTCACGGGAAAATCTATACTCTCCGGTCATTCCCGCGAAGGCGGGAATCTCCGCGTTTACATTCCTGACTCAAGTCGGGAGCGAAGTCGTAGCAGTTCCAGTTTAAGGCTTCTGTTATCCGGAGCAGAGCTCCGGGATATGCATTCCCAAGCAGAGCTTGGGAACGAGGACATATGTAAAATTTAGTGTTAAATGCTTACCTATCGGGGCTACAGGAAATGCTTCTCTTTCACGACCATTTCTTTCCAGGCATCCCGTGCGTCCTGAACAGAATCCATTTCGCTGACTTCTGCAGCAGGTACGTCCCACCATGAATCATATCCGGGAACGCCCTCGTATCGGTCATTACGAATATAGACGACCGTGGTCCGGTCTGTGGTGTGGGCTTCCTTAAAGGCAGCAACGAATTCTTCGTGATTTTTCGGTTCCAGCACATGGGCACCCAGACTGCGTGCATTGGCTGCCAGGTCAATTTCGACGGGCTCCACATCGTCTCCCGCTGCATCGCCGGGCAGTTGCCCGTCCTTGGCATGGACATAGCGCGTGCCGAAACCTTCCTGACCCAAGCTCCGGCTCAGGCCGCCGATACTCTTGAAGCCCAGATTATCCATGAGGACGATAATGAGCTTGTAGTTTTCCTGGATGGACGTGATGATCTCGTTGCAGAGCATAAGATAGCTGCCATCGCCCACCAACACATAGACCTCGCGGTCGGGCTCGGCCATTTTCGCGCCAAAGCCCCCGGCAATTTCATAGCCCATGCAGGAGTATCCATATTCCATGTGATAGTTTTTGGAATGACGTGTACGCCAGAGTTTGTGCAAGTCGCCGGGTAGGCTACCCGCAGCACATACCATGATGCCATCGGGTGAACTTTGTTCATTGATGACACCAATGAGTTCACCCTGACTTACCAGCGGTGTGTTTCGGATTGCATAGATGCGGTCGACTTCCGTCTCCCATTCGTCATGCAACGCACGGGCCTTGTCCTGCATCCGTGCATCCATCTGATAACCCGCCAGTTGCTGACCCAGTTCTTCCAGCGTCACCTTCGCATCGCCGGTCACGGGCAATGCGTGGTGCTTGAAGGCATCAAACTCGGCAACGTTGATGTTGATGAAACGCACGTTCGGATTTTGCCAGGCCGTCTTACTCGCGGTGGTGAAATCGCTATAGCGCGTGCCAATGCCGATAACGATATCAGCGTCTTGTGCATATTGATTGGCAGCCAAGGTGCCCGTCACGCCCATGGCGCCCAGGTTCAAGGGGTTGTCAAAAAGGAGGCTGCCCTTACCCGCCATGGTCTCGGCTACCGGAATGCCGGTTTGTTCTACGAATGCAGCCAGCGTTGCGTCGGCTGCACTATAGAGGACCCCGCCCCCCGCCACAATCATGGGCTTTTTACTTTGTTTGATCCATGCTGCGGCCTCGGCCAGTGTCGCAGTATCGGCGCGGTTCCGGGCTATCTGCCAGACGCGTTTGTCAAAGAGTTCCGTGGGATAGTCAAAGGCTTCCGCCTGAACATCCTGCGGCAGGGCCAGGGTCACTGCGCCAGTGTGTACCGGGCTGGTCAAGACGCGCATGGCTTCGGGGAGTGCCGTGATTAGCTGGTCAGGGCGATTGATGCGGTCCCAGTATTTACTCACCGGACGGAAACAATCGTTGGCCGAGAAATCCTGGCTGCCCTCAGACTCAATCTGCTGGAGGACCGGGGCCACATTACGTCGCGCAAAAATATCGCCAGGTAGCAATAACACCGGGATACGATTCGCTGTTGCCGTCGCTGCACCCGTGATCATGTTGGTCGCACCCGGGCCGATAGAGGAAAGACAGGCGAAGGTTTGCATGCGCAGCTTGGTCTTGGCATAGGCGACCGAAGTATGGACCATGGCCTGTTCATTACGGGTCTGGTAATATCGAAAATCCGGATTCTGTTGCAGGGCCTGTCCCACGCCCCCCACACAACCATGACCAAAGATACCGAAGCACCCCGCAAAGAACGGGTTCTCAACGCCGTCTCGTTCCACATGCTGATGCTTGAGGAATTCGACAACCGCTTGCGCCATGGTGAGTCGTTTCACACCCATTATGCTTCTCCCAGATTCTTTGTTTGAATACTACAGTGTATCTATTTACAGGCCGCCGTGACTATCAATAAATTCAAAAAGCTCTGCTTCGGTCGGCATAAAATTCGCACAACCATGCTTGGTCACCACAATGGCACCACAGGCCGTCGCCATGCGTCCTGCTTCATACCAGCTCCGTCCTGTAAGATGACCCGCCAGGAAACCCGCCGCAAAGGCATCGCCCGCACCCAGGATATTCTGTACCTCCACCGGGAAGCCACCACAGTCGATAAGTTCAACCGAGCTGTCGTCCTGTTTCAGGTGAATGCGTAACCCGTCCGCACCCAGCTTCTGCATGAGCACCGTCGGTCCCAGTTGAAGGATGTGGTCTATGCCCGTATCCACATCGCCCTCTACCTTCGTATCGGAAACCTGGGAGTGAGATACCGTCACCTGTGCCGGGTCTGCGAGCATGGCCGCGTTAATTTCGTCTTCCGTACCGATGACGATGTCCACGAGCGGCATAATCGCGCGGGCCATGACGCCAAAGGCGCGGGGGTCATGCCACTGGTCCGGGCGAAAGTCTATATCAAATACGATTTCGGCACCCGCCTTCTTCGCCTGTTCCGCAGCAAAGAAGGTCGCACTCCGACTGGGTTCCATACTCAGGTTCGTCCCGGCAAACTGAAAGACCCTGCATTCCGTCAGGGGTGCTGCCAGCGCATCGTCAATGGTCAGCCCGATGTCTGCGCAGTTGTCGCGATAAAAGGTCAAAGGAAATTTGTCGGGCGGTTCAATGCCCAGTACCACCGCACTGGTCCGTCTGTCAGACTTGCGCACGATGAATTTTGTCTCCACCGCTTCCTTCTTCAGGAAATCGAGAATGAAATCACCCACAGGGTCTTCGCCCAGTCCCGTCAAGAGCGCACTTTTAAGGCCCAGTCGCCCTGCGCCCACACTGATGTTGGTGGGTGACCCGCCTACATAGGCCGCGAAATTGGTGATGTCTGAAAAGGGCGCTCCAATATCATTGCTATAGAGGTCGATGGACGAACGTCCCATGTGGAGTGAGTCATATTTCTTGGCATTCGTCATTGAGCTTCCATTCGGGTCATGGTGGAAAATTTAATAAAGAGGCAAACGGTCATCGACGGTGGTGTAGGTGTCCTTGACCCAGATGTGCGCCGGGTCTTCCTGGTTGGTGAGCGCCTGGGCACTCCCCGCAAGGACATTGAGGTAATAGGTCATGTAGCCGGGTGGACTGGAAACGGGATGGTGGCCCTCCGGCACGATGACGGCGCAGTTTTCCGTAGGCGTGCAGGCCACATCAAAGGGAGTACCTGCCTGTTGCAGGGGGGAACGTTCTTCGGTATAGACCCGCTGGAAGGCCCAACCATTGGGTTTATCAAACTTGTAAAAATACACCTCTTCCAGATCCGCCTCCACCAACGTGCCATCCTCTCCCTCAATGTGCGTGTCATGTTTATGACCGGGGTAACTGCTCCAGTTCCCACTCGGCGTATACACCTCCACCAGCACCAGACGATGCACAGGAGAACCCGGCGGGAGCAAGTCATTAATCTGGCGCGTCGCATGGTCACCGCCCCGTACCGATACGGGTACGTCTTCCGGCGTGATGAGCCACGGGTCATGATCTTCATCAGTGGGTACCCAGGCCACCGCATACTCCCCCGCCTCTTCTGCTGTTACCGTGAAATCCGTGTTGCATGGCAGGTACAACGCATGGGCTGCACTCTCGAATACCGTCTTGCGACCGCCAATGCCCGTCCAGTCACCCCGGTTCGATTGCACCGCATAGCGTCCCGTGAGATTAACCAGTACAAATTCGTTGTCGCCTGTGGTAGACGACCATGTTTCACCCTGAGCGAGTCGCCGTGCCTGGAAGGTGATGTACTCCCATCCTGCTTTTTCCGGCGTGACCTCCAGAATCTGGTTGGGGTCATCGGGATTGTCCGTAGGATGGACTGTCATGGTTTCACTGGTGTATTTCATTCGTCGCTTTCTCTTTGGCCGTTAGCGCATGGTTTTTCCTGCGGATTTTAAAGTGTGACAGGCTTCAACAACCCGCGCAATCATGGACTCACGACCACGTTCCAGGAAGGTGCTGGCCAGATAATCCTGTTTGACGCCGATCTCTCCGTCTAACTTCAGGACGCCATCATAGCGACGCATAATATGGTCCGCCACACCCCGCGTAAAAGCATACTGGGTGTCTGTATGGATGTTCAACTTCACCACGCCATAATCGATGCTCTCATGGATTTCTTCAAGGCTGCTGCCAGAGCCCCCATGGAACACCAGCCACAGCCGGGCCGCTTCGCCATGTTTCGCTGCTAACGCGTCCTGACCCTCCCGCAGGATAGCCGGCTTCAGCTTTACATGGCCCGGTTTGTATACTCCATGGACATTGCCAAAGGTGGCGGCCAGCATGAAACGTGCATCCTCAATCTGGCCCAGGGTTTCATGAACCAGCACCATATCCTCTGGTGTGGTAAAAAGTTTTTCAGACGGTGCGTCCTCATTATTGATGCCATCCTCTTCTCCGCCGACCACACCAGCTTCTACCTCCAGAATGATTTCATTTTCGTGACACAATTTCAGCAACGGCAAAGCCATGGCCAGGTTTTCTTTCATGGACAGGTCGCTGCCGTCATACATGTGGCTGTTGAATAAATTAGGCAGCCCCGCTGCACGTCGTTTTGCCGTTTCAGCGATGAGCGGTTTCAGAAAGCTGTCCACCTTGGTTGTGGGACAATGGTCCGTGTGGATGGCGATGTTAATGGGGTACTGCTCCGCTACGCGCCGGGCATGTTCCGCCAGCGATATGGCCCCCAGCACCGGGTCATGCAATGCGCCGGACGTATGGTCACCCGCAGCAACGGAGACCTGGATGATGCCATCGCTCTTTGCTTTCGCCAATCCCTCAATCGCGGCATTCAAGGTGCCCGTTTCAAGAACGTTGATGGCGGGAAGGGCATAGCCTTCGGACATGGCCTGGTCGAGTAGCTGGCAGTACCGACTATGATTTACGACTGGCATCTTGTTGTCCCCGGGTAGGTGCAGACCTCACAATTTCAAACCCGTGAATAGTATCTTCTGCGGGTTTCGTCGATAG
>CALAXS010000674.1 GCA_937895305.1 uncultured bacterium | reverse complement strand
CTTAGAAAAGACTTGATCTGTCAATAAATTTCTGGTCTAATAAGACCTATTGTAACACAGTTTCAATGTAAAGGGTTGTGGTCTTGGCACAGGGCACAATCAGGGGAACCAGTAAAAAGATGCTTAACAGTATTAGATCAGCTTGGTATCGCGTTCGTAAAATTGCCCTCATGCCCGACGAAGTCATGGGACGGGGTGCACAGACCCTGCACCAAATCGAAATTCCCAAAGCCCATGTGAATGCCAAAGTCAATTTTAGTGCGGACACCCAGCACTAAGTAATCGACAAGCCCCATTCCCTACTCCGCTGTTTTCTTCTTCCAGCGTGGCTGTTCCTTCACTTTTCTTTTTGGGGGTTCATGACTCGGTAGTCCCATTCCGGCCGAATACCACACGCAATAATCTTCACCCACCAGACTTTCCACTTCATAGAGTAACTTGCGCGTGGCCTTTACCCGACAGGCATGGGTCGCATGAATGGTCGTCTCGCCACCATCCGGCATCTGGCAATGCAAGTACACATCACACTCCCCCTTGTTCCGGCCCAAGGTTTGTGCAATCTGTTCCGTCAATCCATTTTCAAGACGACGTGACTCAATCTTGATGTGCATGGCCCGTGAAAAATGTTTCTCCGAATCTTCTATCGGATATATAGCATCGGCAACGAGACCCACCTCGCCATTCCTGTAATTGATGTGTGCGTTAATCATTACGATCATGTCCGAAGCCAGGAGTCCGCTTTTCATCTCATAGAGATCAGTGAACACCGTGACCTCGCACGACCCTTCCAGGGTTTCTACGCTCAAGAAAGCCATCTTCTTGTTGCTCTTGGTCACATAGATCTTTGCCGTGGTGATAAGTCCTCCCACCAACACTTCATCCCCCTCGTGGTAATTTTCCATATCACCCATGCGCAGGGTGCTGAACCGATGGATGACTTCGCGGTGTTGCGACAGGGGGTGACTGCTGATATACAAACCCAGCATCTCCTTCTCCTGTTGAAGAAGTTCGTGGTCTGGCCACTCGGGCATATCCGGTTTTGAATGCATGGTCGCTACGGTTTCTTCCATCCCCGCCATTTCAAAGAGGGATGTCTGTCCTGCATCACGGTCCCGCTGTGCACTCTGGCCCTGGCCCAATGCCTGCTCCAGCGAGCTTTCGACCTGACGGCGATTCCAGCCCGTACTCGCAAAGCCCCCCGCCTTATTCAAGCTCTCCAATAAACGCTTGTTCACCGACCGTGTGTCCAGTCGACTACACACATCGAAGATATCTTCGTAGGGACCGTTTTCTACACGTTCAGTAACAATCGCTTCGGTGGGGCCTTCACCTACATTTTTAATAGCACTGAGGCCAAAGCGTATATTTCCGTTCTCCACATTAAAGAAGGCATAGCTGTGATTGATGTCCGGTGGAAATACCTCGATGTCCATACGCCGACACTCTTCTACATACAGGGCTACCTTGTCCAGGTTGCCCGATTCCGAAGTGAGCAACGCACACATAAACTCAACCGGATAGTTTGCTTTCAGATAGGCCGTCTGATAGGCCACAAAAGCATAAGCCACCGAGTGCGACTTGTTGAAACCATAACCCGCGAAGGCGAAAATCTTGTCCCAAATCGTATTGGCTACTTTTTCAGTTATTTTATTTTTGGCACAGCCCTCGATAAATTTCAGCCGCTGTTCTTCCAGCAGATCCAGCTTCTTCTTACCCATGGCACGGCGTACAATATCGGCTTGCCCCAGACTGAATCCACCGCAAGCCTGCACCATCTGCATAACCTGTTCCTGGTATACGGCGATGCCGTAGGTCTCTTCCAGGATTGGGATAAGTAGCTCGTGGTCATATTTTATTTTATCGGGATTGAATTTACTTTCGATGTATTCCGGGATAAATTCCATGGGTCCCGGACGGAACAAGGCTACCAGGGCACTCATTTCCTCCAGGCTTTGCAGCCCGATGCGCTTTGCAAGGTCACGCATGCCGGAGCTTTCCAGCTGGAAAATCCCCGTGGTCTTACCCGACCGCAATAATGCGTAGGTCTTGTCATCGTCCGGCTCCAGGTAATCGATGTTAATCTCGATACCATGACCATCCTTGATGAGACGCACCGCCTCATGGACCACCGTCAATGTGCGTAGCCCCAGGAAATCCATCTTCAGCAGACCCACTTCCTCCACCCACTTCATCTCGGTCTGCGTCGCCACTGTCTCCGAATTCGCTGCCTTGAACAGGGCCACATGGTCCGTCAACGGGTGGTCACATATCACCACACCCGCTGCATGGGTGCCACAGTTTCCTATGGTCCCCTCCAGCCGTTGCGCCAGGGACCACAACTTTCGAACCTGTGAATCACTGTCAATGAGTGCCTTCAGCTCAGGCTCTTTATCCGCCGCCTTCGACAGGGAAATCTTCAACTCATCCGGGATGAGCTTCGCAATACGATCCACATCACCATAGGACATACCCATGACCCGGCCCACGTTGCGAATCACGTTTTTCGCCAGCATCTTACCAAAGGTAATGATCTGCGCCACGTTCTCACGGCCATAGCGCTCGTAGGTATACTCAATCATCTCCTCGCGGCGGTTATAGCAAAAGTCGATGTCAAAATCCGGCATGGATACACGCTCAGGATTGAGGAAACGTTCGAAGAGCAACTTGTAGCGCATGGGGTCAATGTTTGTAATATAGAGGCTAAAGGCTACGATACTGCCTGCACCTGAACCACGACCCGGCCCCACAGGGATACCCTTCTCGCGTGCATAATTAATCAAATCCCACACCACCAGGAAATAATCCACAAACTTCATGCGGTCAATGACCTGCAACTCAAAGAGTAACCGCTCGGTAAACTCAGCGGCTGGT
>CALAXS010000673.1 GCA_937895305.1 uncultured bacterium | reverse complement strand
CTCAAATGTCGCAGGATGATCGGTGGAAAGTAATCCTTTATGTTCAGGCCCTCCAGGAAAAAGAAGCAGCTGCCCTTGCAAAACAGGCAAGTTCAGCTGAACAGAGCGATGCAGAGAGTGACAAAGGTCAATCATGAGCGAAGGTACCTTACAGATGGACCAGACAATCGACAACGTAGAGCATGATGCCGTGACCCGTAAACTCGAGTCACAAGCTGTCCGGAATTTTAAGGTTCCGGAGACCACGATCAAAAACCTGAAGGTAATGCTCGGTATAGGTGCACTGGCCGCATTCGTTGGTCTGGTGTTTCAACGGGAGAACCTTTGGGCCAGTCTCCTGGTCAATGCCTATTACCTCATCGGCTTAGGGCTGGGTGCTATTTTCTTTATCTGCATCAACTATGTGGCTGCTTCAGGCTGGAGCGTGGTCACACGCCGTGTATCCGAAGCCATGACCGGGATTATTCCCATTGGTGCATTGGGTATAGGCATAGTCCTTCTTGCGGGTTACGATATTTACCCCGCCTTCGGCGAAGAAGAACATCTCACCGGTTTTAAGGCACTTTGGCTGCGATATGACTTCGTTCTCGTTCGTGCCGTCGTTTACATCGCCATCTGGTTCTATTTCACCAGGGCTATACTCACAAATTCACGCCAGCAGGACCATGACGGTAACCGGAGTCATACCCAAAAGAATGCGCGACTGTCGGCCCTGTTTATCGTACTCTTTTCCCTTGCTGCCTGGCTTTCCAGCTTCGACTGGATCATGTCCCTCGAACCCCACTGGTTCAGCACTATTTTTGGCGTGTATTGTTTCTCAGGTTTCTTTTCAAGTTCAATCGCCGTCACAATAATCCTCCTGGTCTGGTTGCAAAAACAGGGTGCACTGAACGGTATCGTAACCGATGAGCATCTTCATGACCTCGGTAAGCTCCTCTTTGCATTTACCACCTTCTGGGCCTACATCTGGTTCAGCCAGTACATGCTCATCTGGTACTCCGACATGCCCGAGGAAACGAATTATTTCATCGTTCGCACAGGCACTGTCTGGGGGCCCTTGTTTATCTTTAATATATTGCTTAACTGGCTTGTGCCCTTCTTTGTCCTCATGCCAGCACGTACCAAAAGAAACATGGGCATCCTGGTCAAAGTTGCCATAGTTGTTCTCGTTGGCCATTGGCTTGACCTCTACCTCATGGTATATCCCGCCATTTCCCCCGATACCATCAAATTCGGCCTTGTCGAAATCGGGCTGCCCATCGGTGCGCTCGGCCTCTACGGGCTGGTCACGCTCAAGAAACTCAGCGAACACCCCTTGGTCCCCATCAAGGATCCATACCTGCAAGAAAGTCTGCATCACCACCAATAGACTATTCTGCGATAAATTAATTAGTGCCGTCGCCCAATACCTGGGTGGCGGTTTTTTTATTCACTCATGATATCGAAGTGTGCTGCCCTCACCTATAAAGCCATGGCGAGCAAGAGATTATCATCGGCGGAGCCTCCTCGCAATGGTAGGTGTACATTAATTCGCGGTCAAAGAGGCGGGAATTCAGAAGGCTAGAGCGCTTTAATAAATTATAGATACGGAGCTGCGTCAGTGAGGACAAGGTT
>CALAXS010000672.1 GCA_937895305.1 uncultured bacterium | reverse complement strand
AAAGATACACCATGGACCAGCTCAAATTCTTAATGCCCTATGGGATAGCTGTGAATTAAATTTACGTTTGTCTCAGCCTCCCATGTGATGCCATCTGGTGTTGTCGGGAGGCTGAGTTGTATTTGGACGGTCATCATTGATGGAGTATACTGGGGGTATGCAATCTTTCATTGAACACTATTGGGGCTATCTTGCGTATTCACTGCTTGTCATAGTAGTGGCAATTTTTACCTACTATGGGCGCTCTAAATACACAAAGATTTACCGTGACCGAAAGTGCATGGGGCGATATTGGTTCAAGGCATTCCCTACTGCAAGCAAGGAAGAGATTCGGCAGTTTTTAGCGATGTTTGTGGAGGCCTTTGGATTTAGCCAGAAGCTTAGATGTCAGTTTGAGCCAGGGGATTCGCTCATTGAATTGTACAAAGCTGCCCAGGCTGGATTTCGTGTGGACAATTATGAGTTTGAAATGCTTTTTACGGGTATCGAAGAAACGTATGATATTGATGCGCAGCCCTTGTGTGAGCTGATTGATGATGGCATGACACTTGGGGAGTTGTTTTCTTTTGTTCGGTGTCATGCAGTGAGAGGATAATGAGGTCTGTGGCATTATGCTACCTTTCTGTCACCCCTGCGAAGGCAGGGGTCTCCCCGTAAACATGCCTAGCTGAAGTAGGGACAGGTGTAGCGGTATTCCCGGTTAAGCCAAAAATTAGTAGTTTTTGGGCTGATGAGTAATCATCATACTATGGTTACAGTTAGGCATAATCACGGGGAGATTCCTGGTCAAGCCAGGAATGACAAAGCTGTAGCCTTGTTTGCTTTATTTTCGCCCAACGTTCACACTGGCGGGATATTTTTTTGTGCAGGGCAATAAGGGCATACGCATGATATCGAAGTTGTTGATGAGTACGAAGCGGTTGTGTAGTAGCAGACGTATCGTGTTGATTGCGGTGTTGATGGGGATGGGGCTGACGCTGCCGTCTTTGGGCTTTGGCTTGTTGCTGGATGATTATCTGCATTACACAGTGCTCAAGGGGGTGAGTCAGGGGGCGGAGCTTTTTGAATCGCGGTGGCACATTTTCAATTTTGTGGATACGGATAGTGTGCATTCTCAAAAGCTGATTGATTATGGGATTTTACCGTGGTGGACCAGTGAAACGCTGAAGCTGAAATTCTGGCGACCGGTAACGGTGGCGACGCATGTGCTGGATTATGAGCTCTGGCCGGATGTGCCCATGCTCATGCATGCCCAGAGTATCCTGTGGTATGGCTTGTGTATTGCCATGGTGGGGCTGGTGTATCGACGCCTGATGGGGACGACCTGGGTAGCGGGTCTGGCAGTGTTGATGTATGCCATGGATGATGCCCATTCCATTCCAGCGGGGTGGTTGGCGAACCGGAATACACTGGTGGCGGGGGCATTCGGTTTTGCGGTGTTGTGGGCCCATGACAAGTGGCGTAAGGATGGATTGAATGCCTATGCGGTGGTGGCCTGGCTAATGTTGCTGATGGGGCTGTTGGCGAAGGAAGCGACCTTATCGGTTTGTGCGTATCTCTTTGCCTATGCGTTGTTTCTGGATAAGGGACGTTTTGTTACGCGCTTCATGACCCTGGTGCCCTATGGACTTATCGTGGTGGGTTGGCGTGTGGTGTATAGCGGGCTGGGTTATGGTGCCATAGGTTCGGACACCTATGTAGATCCGGTGCATAACCCGATTATATTTGCCAAGGCGGTGTTCATGCGTATGCCGCCCATGCTCTTTGACCAGATGCTGGTGTCTACCTCGGAACCGTTCATGTTTTTGCCGCCTCACCTGCAGTGGGTGCATTGGGGTATTGGTGTGGTGGGCTGTGGCGTGGTGGGTTGGGTACTCTGGCGAAAAATCGGGCAGGACCCCATGGCGCGTTTCTTCGCCGTGGGGATGGTGCTGGCCCTGATTCCGTCGTGCGCCACGTTCCCTTCCAGTCGTCTTCTGTTTTTTAGTGGGCTGGGGGGCCTGGGACTCATCGCGCTGTATCTGGGTCGGGTGATGGAGGAGCGGGAAGGGGGAAAGAAAGTGCGGGCCATATGGGGCAAGGTGTTTTTTCTGCTCCATGGACTGCTGGCCCCTTTTGCTTATGTGGGGCGCATGCTGCTTTTCGCCGGGCTGGGTCTGCTCATGCAAAACACCATCGCCACCGCACCGTTGGACATAGAGGGTCTGGAGGAGAAAACGGTTATCGGGTTGAATGCGCCGAATATTTTTTATACCAGTTATATTCCACTTATGCGTGATGCGGTTGGGAAGTCGGTGCCCAAGGATGTGCGGAGTTTCGCCCCGCTCAATCCGTTGCCTGTGCCCATACACTTGGAACGTGAGGATGAGGATACTATGGTGGCGCGACCGGATGGCGGGTATCCCTGGTACCTGGCACGGTCCATGGATGATCCGTTCGCGGTGGGGGATGTGGTGACGTTACCGGGGTTGGATATTGAGGTGCGGGAAGTGAATGAACAGGGTCGGCCTATGGTTGCCGCGTTTCACTTTGCGTATTCCCTGGATGATGAACGGTATGTGTGGTTGCGCTTTGAGGGAAATGTCTTTTTACGTTGGGACATGATAGGCGTGGGCGAGAAGGTGCGGGTTCATGCAGGGGGCATGGAGGCTGAGTAAGGGCATGGGAAAAGTGGCTTAACGCAGAGGCGCGGAGTACGCAGAGGGGGAGAAAAGGGGGATAGGAAAGGGAGCAACATCCCCTCTCCTGTCATTCCCAACTTGATTGGGAATTCCCCCAACGGTATACAAATTTTCAGTAGCAATGCAGACCAAATACCACACTTCAACCTTCCTCTCGTTCCCAATTGCATTCCCACGCGGAGCATGGGGAGAGGGAAAGAGCTGGGCGGGAGTGCGGGGCTGTGATTGCAGTGATGGGATTGATGACGGGGGGATTCCCAATCAAGTTGGGAATGACAGGGGAGAGAGCGTGTGGTGTTATTCTGCTGGCGCGTACAGCGTGTGATACCCAGCATAATACCCAAGCACCTTTTTCACATAGTCACGGGTTTCGGTGAAGGGAATGGCCTCTACGAAATCATCGATGTTGTGGCCGTCGAATTGTTTGCGCCATTTGTCGACATTGCCGGGGCCGCCGTTGTAGGAGGCGACGGTGTAGATGAGGTTGTCGTTGCTTCGTTCTTTCATGCGTTGCAGGTAGAAGGCACCGAGGCGGAGGCAGTTTTTGGGGACGTTGAGGTGGGTGGCCTGATGGGGGGTGATGTTGGGGTCGACATCGCCGAGCCATTTTGCGGTTTTGGGCATGAGCTGCATGACACCCATAGCACCGGAGCGTGAGACGACGGTGGCGCGGTAGGTGGATTCTTGTTTTGCAACGGCGAGGATGAGGTAGGGGTCAATACCCGTTTCCTTGGCCAAAGCGGTCACGTCTTTCCAGTATACCCGGGGGAGTTGGAGCCGCCAGCGTTCGACTGATTTGACGTCTCTTTCATCTACACCCCAGTCGCGGTCAATGGCGAATTGAAGAGCGGTGTGGGCGAAGCCCGCTTCGGCAATGGCCTGGTAGTGGGTGCCGGGGTCTTCCATGGCCGTAGTTTGTTGAAGAAGGTGGAGGGCTTCCCATTCTCCTTCGTCGAGGCCGTTGCGCCCAAAGAAGTAGAGCCGTTCATAAGCGGGGGTGGCGAGGAAGCTTTCGGTGACACCGGGGTCGGGGGCGCGTTGGTCCGCGATGGCCTGTAGGACCGGGGCCGCACCGTCAATCTCGAGGTTGATGAAGTTGGTGTTGTTGTGGCCTTCGAGGGCGCGGTAGCGTTCAAGACCACGGTGGACGTAGTAGTCGGCTATGCCGCCTTGTCCACCTTTTAGATAGAGGGCTTTGGCAGCGTCGAGGTTGCCTGCTTCTTGCTGGATGTTGGCAGCGCGGTAGAGGGCTTGCCCCCGGTAGCGGCTGGTGGGGAATTGGTCGCTGAAGGTGGTGTAGGTTTCGATGGCCCGGTCGTAGCGTTTGGCAATATCGTGGAGTCGTGCGACGCGGTACAGTGCGTCGTCAGCACGGAAGTGATCAGGGCATAGGGTAGCCAGTTCGGTGTAGAGGTGGATGGCCTTGGCTTCATCTTTGGCGGTATTCTGCACTTGCTCTGCGAGGTACCAGAGGGTGTCGCCTGATTCGCGGGTTTCGGGGTACCGCTTTGCAATGAGGTGTGCTACGCGATGGGCAGCGTCATATTTTTTCCCAACGGTGAGGGCGCGGGCGGCATGAACGAGCCAGAGGCGAATCCAGACGGATTCGTTTTCAACGGCTACTGCGGCGGCTTCGAGGTTGGCAACGTCCTGGCCCTGGGAGAGCGCGAGGAGGTCTTCGAGGGGGAGGCCCTGTCCGCCAATACCAAGTAAGGTCTGGGGGGATGCGAGGATGGCTTTACCAGCATCGGCATAGGCACTGGAGCGGAGCATGCCGAGGATGGCGATGGCCCGGTCTTCAGGATCGGGGGAGTGGATGAGTTTTTTTGCAGCGTCGAGCCGGGGTTGGACGTACCAGACGTGGTCGATGACGTAGCGATAGTATGCGTAGGATTTGTGACGTTGCTCAGGGAGTGTTTCACGATTTTCTGTGGCTTCCCAGGCGATTTTTTCGACCCACCATGGTTGGGGGGTGATGGCAAGGATGGGATCGAATAAGGGATCGGCGTTTGTGGCTTGGCCCTCTTTGGCATAAAGTTGCGCGAGATTGGTTTGGGCTTTGATATGCCAGGGACCGGGTTCTGCGGTCTTGATGAAGGCTTCGAGTTCCTGGATAGCGGTGTCGGTGTTGCCGGACAGGGCACGACATTGGGCCATGCGGAGGGTGGCGTAGGGGCTGAGTGTGGCGTCATTTTGGGCGCATTGGTGAAATGCGGTGTAGGCGTCGGCGTATTGTGCGTTGCGGAGGTGCATGTCTCCCTGGAGAAAGAGATCTTCGCCAGAGAGTGCGCTGATGCAGATAATAAGGGCATGCAGTACAGCCATGCCGGGTACCTCCTGTGTATGGGTTGGACACAGGGTAGCAAGGTGGGGGTACGGTAGGCAATAGGGAAGGGGGGAGGGAGTAGTGGGGCACGCAAAGGCGCGAAGACGCTAAGGGGAGGAAAAGAAAATGAAGATAAGAGGGGATGGGAAAAGAGAGAAAGGGGAATAGAACACGGATGACACGGATTGCACGGATAGGGACGGATAAGAGGGGGAGTGGGATAATACCGATTTAACCACAGAGGGCACAGAGAACACAGAGGAGAGGGGAAAGACAGGAAGGCGGAAAGGGGGATCGGGAGATGGGGAAGGGTTAGTGCATTACTTTTTATGCATTGCAAATATGTATGCAGAAAGACTGAGTATAATTCCTGAGCCGCCGAGATAGGACTCCCAGGTACCTTTGCCTGTAATGAGTAAGTCCAGCATGCCTGTCCCGGTCAGGGTAATGATGATTCCTACGAGAAATACTTTGGCAATGCCATAGCTGTGTTCCCCTTTGCTTAATTCGATATTATCTGAGTCAGAAATATCGAGCAGCAAGTCGTAGACAATAACGCCGATTACAACAGGGACAGGTACCAGCAATAACATTTCTGTGGCTTGCAGGAGACCATGAATTACATTTTCAGGATCCTGCCATTTCCTCAAATACAGGAATCGCCCAAAGCCATACACGCCTAATGCAAAGATAATCAGGCTGAGAAGTTGGCTATACAGGACTATCAGCCATGCGCTTTTTTTAAATGGAGCGAGAAATGGTTTATTCATGGTACCCGGTTGCCCGGTTCCTTTTGTTGTTTATAATATTTTATTAGGGGGAATCAAAGTAGTGCGGCCTTTGGCGCAGACCATCCTACCCTGTATAGATCTGCTTGATGCGCAAGATTATGAGTAGATCACTACTGTCCAATATA
>CALAXS010000671.1 GCA_937895305.1 uncultured bacterium | reverse complement strand
AGTCGGAGGGGTATGAAGGGGGCTATACGCAGGTGCGGGAAGCGGTTCGGGAACTGAAGCGTACGTCGGGGGAGGTCTTTGTACCGCTTATTCATCGCCCTGGTGAGGCGCAGATGGATTTTGGTGAGGCGCTGGTACGGATGGATGGGGTCTTGCGCAAGGTTCTATTCTTCGTCATGGCCCTGCCCTATTCGGATGGGTTTTTCGTAGCGGCCTATCCCCGGGAGAATACGGAGACCTTCCAGGATGGCCATGTACGGGCCTTTGCCTACTTTGGCGGGGTACCCAAGCGCATCAGCTATGACAATGCCAAGACCAGTGTGGCGCAGATTCTGGGGGTTTATGCCCGCAAGCTGACGGATGGATTTCTGCAACTGCAAAGCCATTACCTTTTTGATGAGCATTTCTGCCGGGTACGTCGGGGCAATGAGAAGGGGGTGGTGGAAGGGCTGGTGAAGTATACGCGGCTCAATTTCTTCGTTCCTGTACCGGAGGTGAAGGACTTCGATGAACTCAATGCGTACCTGGAACAGTGTTGTCGTGATGATTTGCAACGGAAACTGCGGGGAAAATCGGCATGCAAGGCGGAGTTACTCAAGGAAGATAAAAAGGCCATGCTTCCCTTGCCCGAGACCCCCTTCGACGCTTGCCGCAAGGCCGCTACCCGGGCGAACAAGCTTTCCCTGGTCCGCTTCGATACCCATGACTATTCCGTTCCTGTACGCTTTGCTCACCACAGCGTGGTGGTGAAGGGCTATGCCGATTCGGTCTATATCTTCCGCAAGCACGAGTGCATCGCTCGCCATAATCGATTGTGGGACAAAGAGCCGGGTATTGCCTTTGACCCCATCCACTACCTGGAGTTGCTGGAGCGTAAACCCGGAGCCTTCAAGCATGCTCTGCCCCTCAAGGACTGGGTGCTGCCCGAGCCTTTGCTTCAACTACAAAAGCGCATGGAGGAAACGATGCAGTCGGAAGGTACACGGGAATTCATCCGTGTACTCCGCCTGCGGGAGAAATACCCCATGGACCGTCTGGTACAGGCCGTGGAGAAAGCCCTGCGCTTCCACCGCTGCACCTATGATGTGGTGGCCAATTACCTTTATCCCGATGAACCCTTCAGCCCACCCACCTTCCGCCTGGAAGGCCGGGAACATTTGCAAGGGGTCCAGGTGCATCACCCTGACCTCAGTGCCTACCAAAACCTGATGGGGAGGAACTAAGACATGGCCAGAAAACGCCCCACCCTCTTGTTGGACCACTACCTCAAACAACTGCGCCTACCTACCATACAACGCGAATACAAGACCATGGCCCAGATCTGCGCCAAGGAGAATAAGGACCACATCAGCTACCTGCTCCACCTGGTGGAGCGGGAGAGTATTGAACGGGAACAACGGGCCTGCGAACGACGCATCAAGGCCGCCAAGTTTCCCATCCTCAAAACCCTTGATACCTTCGACTTCACCGCCCAGCCCGGCATCAACAAAAACCTCATCACCCAACTCATGGCAGGGGACTATCTCGACCGACACGAGAATATCCTCTTCATGGGCAACCCCGGCACCGGAAAAACCCACCTCGCCACGGCACTGGGGCACGCCGCTTGTGCACAAGGTAAACGGGTTCGCTTCCTCACCGTCACCGGACTCATTACCCAACTCCTCGAAGCACGGGAAGATCGCAAGCTCGACAAGCTACTTGTCCGGCTCGATAAGTTGCAGCTACTCATCCTCGACGAATTCGGTTACGTCCCCTTCTCCAAAGCCGGGGCCGAACTGCTCTTCGAAGTCATCAGCCGCGCCTACGAACGCCAGAGCATCATCATGACCACCAACCTGCCCTTCGAACAATGGACCGAGATTCTCCTCAACGAACGGCTCACCGGGGCACTGCTTGACAGAATCACCCACCGCGTCCACATCATCGAGGCCAACGGCGAAAGCTACCGCCTCAAAGACGCCAAACAACGCGCAAAAAGAAAAAAATAAGAAAAACCAGAAAAGCTCGCCTCCCCTCGGGGAGGCATTCACCACAGGGCCTTACAGGCCCTGAAACAACAACTTGAAACCAACCTGATAACCAGGGATACTAATGCAAAAGGTGTTGCACTTTTACACCGCCACCTGTTACACTTTTGCTCCGCTGTTTACACATTCGTCA
>CALAXS010000670.1 GCA_937895305.1 uncultured bacterium | reverse complement strand
GACCATGCATCGGCAGATGACTTCATGAAGTTCTATAATGACCCCTTTACTGTATTCAATGAAGTTCGATGATTACTTCTTCCAGATACACCGATAATTAAAACGTCGATTGGGTGCGCTATCCCCATTGAGGCACAAGGATATGGGGTTCACCAGTTCTGCCGGATTATCGGCCCAGTGAAAATCGAAGGACATGGAATGGCCTTTAAGACCAAGCTGCCTGCGGGGTATGGCCAGCTCTAGCGTATTGCCAATATACCGATAGTCCAACTGGGCGACTTCTTTCCAGGTGCCCTCTTCCCCATCACCTTTGTATTTCATGAGGGTTGTGGTGTCGCTGTCGACAACACTTTTGTTGACGAGGTAGTCATAGCCGTACCAGCCTGTGCCGTGGTCTTGATCCGCATCGATGAGCAGAAGCATCCAGTTATTGTCCGTGTAAGGGCTGAGTGGTGATGCGGTCTCTATATAGAAATAGACATTTTCTTTATCCACGGCGACCTTGGCGGTGATGATGTCGTTTCGCCCGGAATCGTTTGTATAGTGCATGCCGCCGTAACCCGGATAGTCACGATGAAATACATCGCCCTGCGTATCCCGGTATTCAACGTCGATGTCATCCCAGTCTGTGAAATTATTGTCGATAGTGATTTCTGACAATCCCTGGAGTTCAGGTATGGGCCGCACGCCTTTATACTTGCGCAGGTTCTGGGCCATTTGCATGTAGTAATTGTCGGTGTAGCCGTCTTTCATGGGGTGAATGGCGCGGGTAAATTCGGCGTTGTACTGGTCGATGAAGCGATAGGTGCTATCACGCCGCATGAACTCATAGGTCTCACCCTCTTTTTGGGGATGATATTTTCCTGCGGTCCATTCGTTCCAGTCGTTGATGTAGAGAAATTGGGGATTGGCCTGAATCGCTTCGTCCCACCGTTCCTGGAAATAGATGCCGTAGTCTTCCGGGTTTTCAACGGTCTCCCCCAACCAGGGCACATAGGTGGGTACGGGCATATCGTATTCGTTCAACTCCGGTTCGCCGTGTTCCCGCGTCCATGATTTCCCGATAAGGCTGGAGGAGTGCTGTCCGGGGGTAACCGCGGCTTCTTCGCGAATGCCGTTGTGGGTGGACAGGAGGTCCTGGGGGGCCATGGCTTTTACGTCCTTGTTGCCCAGGTCATAGCCGAAACTCCAGTGGTCTTCGGTACCGATATACCGCTTCCCGCCCCATTTGTAGTAGCCCCACCACATAGTGCGGAGGGTAAAGAAGTTCTTCACCTCCTTGGTGTAGTCCAGGTAAAACTCTTCCGCGTAATCGGGGTCACCGTAGTGGGGGTGATTCACATCGGTCTTGGCAGCGGTATCGTAGTGGGGATTGGGGTGGGTAATCCCGCCCCGATTGGCATCTCTATCGGGTGTGTCGTTATAGAGAAGTAGCGGTTTTCCATCCCAATGGAACCATAAATCCTTGTAGCGTTCTTCTTTGTATATCTTGTCATACAGATCCTGGACCACAGTGATCACCGGGCCATTGAATGCCCAGAAACAAAACTTGGGCACCTTGTTTCCTTCGGCTTTCATCTTCTGCATAACAGGAAAAACTACGTGCCATTCGTCCCAGTAGCGCACCGCGTTGGTCACGTCCATGACCAGCACATCCACCCCGGCATCTACCAGCATGGACATGTCTTTACGAATGACATACTCGTCTTTACTGAGAAAGTAGCCCATCTCTGGCTCGCCCCAGTGGTAGGAGTTCGTGGTCCATAGGGGGTGTTTCGCGTCCAGCCGGGCATCGGGATCGTCAGCAAGTATTTTGGTGACATCTGCGGTATAAGGCGCCTTCCCCCTGGCGTGGTTATCGCTGTGCCAGGTGATATAGAAGATGCCTGCAGTACGCTGCTGGTCGTTTTTCACCGGACCTACTGTATCTATACCGGGCATGGTCCGCCCCAGGGCATCGGTGGCGACCCAGGTGTCAGAAAAAAGATCGCGGTATTCGGGTTCTGCTGCTGAAACTGTAGTGGCCACGGTCGTAATAAGTAGCAGGATTAGAAGGGTCTGAATTTTCATAAAAAAAGCT
>CALAXS010000669.1 GCA_937895305.1 uncultured bacterium | reverse complement strand
CAGAAAACCGCAAATGTGTTCTTAAAGAATTGATTGAAGAAGTTAAATCTGGCCCTTCCTTACCTTTATAAATAGTGGTAGTAATTATATGAGTACCAAAAAAGAAAAAGTAGCGCTTCAGCGTGGTGATGATTTTGATTTTGTGGATGCTGAACTGACGGCAGCCCTGGCCGAATTGGACCAGGCGAACAAGAACGTGGCTCAAGTACTGGATGGAGACGAGGATGAAGAGGGTGATGAAGTTGAAGGTATAGAAGCAGACTCCGCGGAGCCTCCTCTCACGGATACCGTGTCAACGGATGATGACGATGCCCCTTCAAATGGCAGTGATGTCCAAGGGGATGAGGCCAGCGCGTGAATTGCCTGCAACACCCTGAAACCAATGTGTTGTCCATTGCATGAATGATCGCCCTTTAAATATCCTGATGACAGACCCGCATCTCAGGGGGGGTGGTCAGGTTCGTTATGTCACCAATCTTGCTGAAGAAATTACCCGCATGGGGCATTCGGTAGTTATTGGCTGCAAGCCGGACAGTGTCCTCGTGGACCATGCTGCTGAAGCGGGGTGCGAAGCTTTTAATCAATTCATTTATAAGGGTGGATTACGCCCACGGGTCTGGTTAAAAGATATTAGGACCATGCGCCGCTATATTAACGAGCGCAATCCGGATGTGATTCATGTGAGTGGCTCGCAGGACCACTGGATCAGTGGCCTGGCCAACGGCTCACTGGGACACCGAAAATGTGTGGTTCGAACCCGACACAATACCTATCGTGTCAGTAACAACTGGCCCAATCAGGTGTTGAATCGTCGCTTGACGGATTACCAGATTGTAGTTTGTGATGTGGTCCGTCAGGACTTGTCAAGACAGCCCACTTTTGATGGTGATCGTATGTGCAGCATCCACAATGGTGTGGATACTGAAGCATATAAACCTGATCCGGTTACACGAGCACAAATGCGTGAGGTATTTGGGTATAGCGAAGAGCACGTCGTCTTTGGCATTGCAGCCCGTCTGGTGCCTGCCAAGGGACATGAATTTCTATTCAAGGCTGCAGCACAGCTGAAGAACACTTTTCCCAATATGCGGATCCTGGCATTAGGCCAAGGCGACCTGGATGCATCATTACACAAGCTCGTGGCCCAACTCGGGCTGGGTGAAATGGTGCAGTTTGCCGGATTCCGTGATGATATGGTGGCGTGTACCCAGGCTTTTGATATTGGCATTTTACCTTCCATTGATTGCGATACGTCCTCCTTCAGCCTGAAGGAGGAAATGGCCGCTGAAAAACCTGTTATCGCTTCTGATTATGGTGGGCTGAAAGAGATTCTGAGAGATGGCGTTGAGGGTCTGGTCGCAGCGACAGGCACCGTATCCCCATTGGCAAGTGCCATGCGTCGCCTGTTGGAAGATTCTGAGTTACGTCAACGTATGGGTGTCGCGGGTCGCAAGCGAGTCATACGCGATTTTTCTCTTGAGGTCTTTGCGAAGCGTACCGTTGATGCCTATCGTCGTGCCATGGTCATCCATGAGGAACGTCATGGTGCAAGCTCATGAATATCATCCACATTGATGAACAAACGGGGTGGCGTGGGGGAGAGCAACAGGCGAGTTGGCTCTTGCATGGTAGCTGGAAGCGTGGGCACACGGTACATATCGCAGCACGGGCAGCGCAGCCCTTTATCCAGGGGGAACATGGTGGGGCTGAAGTTGCAATACATGAAGTCCCGTTGCGCAATGAACTGGACCTGGGTAGTGCCCGCAAGATTGCACATATTGTTAAAGCACATAACATTGATATTCTTCATGCCCATACCAGCCATGCCCATAATATCGCCTGTATCGCGCGCTGGTTTGCCGGACGGGGCAAGGTCGTGGCGCACCGTCGGGTGAGTTTTCCGCCCAAGACGAATCCCTTTAACCGCTATAAATACAAGCTCCCGGATCAGTTTGTATCGGTAAGTCAAAAGGTGGATGATGTGCTGGCTGAATATGGAATAGCGGCTGCGCAGCGTTCTGTAGTCTATAGCGCGGTGGATCTGGAGCGGATGAATGTGGCACCTATCGCACGTTCAAAAATTGGTGTTAAGGACAAGGTTCCACTCATTGTAAATGCAGGTGCGCTGGTGGGGCACAAGGACCAGGAAACCCTCTTGCGGGCTATTCCCATGGTGCTGGACGATTTCCCTGATCTTCAGGTTGTCATTGCAGGGGAAGGCGTATTACGCAGTAATCTGGAAACAACCATCCATGAATTGCAGCTACAAAATACGGTACAATTGCTGGGTCATCGTAACGATGTACCCGCTTTGGTACAGGCAGCTGATCGCTATGTATCTTCCAGTTGGTCCGAGGGATTGGGGACTTCCGTGCTGGAAGCATTGGCCTGTGAAACCCCTGTAATTACAGGAATCGCGGGAGGAATCCCGGAGATGGTGCTACCGGATAAGACGGGGTATCTGGTTCCCAGTCGGGATCCACAGGCACTGGCGAAAGCGATTATTGAAAGTCTGCAACGGGATGACCATGCACGAACTATGGCGAAGGCGGGTATTCAATTGGTTCGGGACAAGTTTTCGGTGGATACGATGGTGGAGGGAAATCTGGCGGTGTATGAACAGCTGCTCAAGGCTTAGTGGGTGTACCCCGTCGATTTTATCCTAGTGATGCGCTCCCTGCGTAAACGGTGACACTCGTCGAAAAGCCTCCTGTAGCCGAGGTATGCCGTGCCGATACAGCCCAGGGAAGTTGCTGCGGCGATCATGAACATGACGATTATCTGGTATTGTACGGCTTGTAGTGGGTCATTCCCGGCGATAATCTGTCCGGTCATCATACCGGGAAGTGAAACGAGGCCCACAACCATCATGGAATTGATGATAGGAATCATACCCTTGCGGATGCTTTCTTGCAGCACGGGCTGGGCCGCTTCCCAACGGGTAGCCCCCAGGGCTAAATCAGCATCAACCAGGTCGGAGCGTTCATCGAAGTATTCGAGCATGGTGTCCAGACTGAGGGATATGCCATTCAGACTATTCCCCAGAATCATGCCCAGGATGGGGATGGCGTAGCGGGGCGCATACCAGGGTTCTGAGCCGATGATGACGGCGGTGACGAGGAAGAGGGTTATATAACCCACGATACTGAGAGTGAGAAAGGCGTCCATTATACTGGAGCGATAGCGTCTACCGGAGCGTTTGACGGCTGCACGACCAGCCACGTAGAGCATGAAAAGGGTGAGTCCGAGTACGCCGGCCCAGTGTTGGAGGTCAAAGATCCACCGTAGGACATAGCCTACGAGGAGTAGCTGTATTACGGTACGAACTGATGCGAGGAGTAGGCTGCGCTCCAGCTTAAGGCCCATGCTGACACTAACGAGGCCTGCAATGACTACGAGTAGGGCACCGATGCAAAGGTCCAGGGGGGTGAGTGCTATTGTGGCTGCGTTCATGTGTTGCCCCCCAGGCAGAAATGGGCGAGTTCAATGACCCGGTCGCAGACCCGCTCCAGTTGAACGCGATCGTGGCTGACCCAGAGCCCACCCCATTGATCTCGCGCTGCACCATCCAGAATAATGGCCTCAACTGCTTCCGCTGATTCTGGATCCAACGAACTGGTGGGCTCGTCCAGCAACAAAAAACAGGGTTCTGTGAGGAGCCCCCGAATCAGATTGAAGCGTTGTTGCTCTCCCTCAGAAAGGTTGGAGGCCTTTTCGTGAAGCTGGTCTGTGGACAAACCCGCCCGGGCCATCAAGCTGAGGGCGGTACTTCGTGCTTCCCCATAGGTCATGGTTACGCTATCAAAGCTGAACATGTGTGTTAAATGATGTTCCACGGTCTCCGAACTAAAGGCAGGCCGTTGCATGATATAGCGCACCATCTGCCTGTAGGTGGGCCAACCGATGGCGTCCGGTATCTGCGTATCCAGCTCAATACTGCCCTTGAGTAGGGGTTGAAGACCGGCGATTGAACGCAGGAGTGTGCTTTTACCACAACCGGAAACGCCCCAAAGCCCTATGATTTCCCCCGTCGTAACATGAAAATCAAGCCCCTGAAGAAGCGGCCTGTTGCCTGCACTGATAGTAAGTTGTGAACCCGTCAGGTGGTGGGCAGGGACTTTTGTTTCTTGCGCTTCTACGACAACCAATCGTTTGCCCCTTCCTTAAATATGGTCAATAAATGGATAGCATGGATCCTGTTTCTGTATACTCTCTTCTTTCACAAAATGCAACCTGACAGCACAATTATATGAGCCTCATACGACTAGAAAAAATTTCAAAATCATTTGCCGGGGAACCCGTTCTCACAGACATCGATCTGCGTGTCGAGGAGGGGGAACGGATTGGCCTAATTGGTCGCAATGGTACGGGTAAATCGACCATTTTCCGCCTGATTACGGGCGAAACGGATCCGGATTCAGGCCAAATCGACCGAATGAAACGGGCAAGCTATGCGAGTCTGGCTCAGATCCATCGTGTGGATGAGAGTGCCACAATCTTTGATATGGTATTGCATTCTTTTGATGACCTCTTGAAGCAGGAGTTGGCGCTGACGAAGCTGGAAGAGCAGATGGCGGATGGGGATGAGTCGATTCTGGATGAATACAGTGTCTTGCAGGACCAGTTCATGCTTCGGGGGGGCTATGATTTCCGTACGCGGATCAAACAGGTTTTACAGGGCCTTGGTTTTCATACAGATGAATTTGATTTACCGTTTTCGGCGTTGAGTGGTGGTCAGCGCACGCGGATTATGCTGGCGCTGGTGTTGTTGCAGGATGCGGATTTACTGTTGCTGGATGAACCGGAAAACCATCTAGATCTGGAGGCGCGGGAGTGGCTGGAGAAGTACCTCCAGGATTGCCAGAAGGCGGTTATCATTATTTCCCATGACCGACAGATGCTCAATATTGTGGTTCAACGGGTGGTAGAGCTGGAGTGGGGTGAGATCCGAACGTACACAGGTAATTATGATCGATATTTAGCGGCGAAAGCGCTCATTCGGGAGCAGCAGCAAAAGGATTTCGATAGTCAGATCGAGTTTATTCGCAAGGAGCAGGCCTGGATCGATCGGTTCCGTTACAAGAATACGAAGGCAAAACAGGTACAGAGTCGAGTGAAACGGCTGGAAAAGCTGGAGCGGGTGGTGGCCCCGGATGCTGATGCGGCTGTAGCCACGTTTAAGCTGGGCGAAGTGGTGCGCAGTGGCGCTATCGTGCTGGATGCGAATGAATTGAGCATGGGATATGGCGACATTACCTTGTATGAGGACGTCAGGTTCCAGGTGCAGCGTGGCGAGCGGGTGGGCATAATCGGTCCCAATGGCTGTGGGAAGAGTACCCTGCTCAATCAATTGGCGGGGAAACACACGGGGCTGGCGGGTGAGGTGCTGCTGGGGCACAAAGTGTCGTTGGGGGTCTATGAGCAGAATCATGAAAGCCTGAATGCGTCGAATGATATTTTGACCGAGCTTCAGGCGTGTCTCCCCAAATGGAAGACGGAACAGATACGGGCGTATCTGGGGCGTTTCCTGTTTACGGGTGATGATGTATTCAAGACGATTGACACCTTGAGCGGGGGGGAGCGGAGCCGGGTGGCTATGGCGAAACTGATTGCAAGTGGGCACAATGTAATTCTGCTGGATGAGCCCACGAATCACCTGGATATTGTGTCACGCGAGGCATTGGAAGAATCGCTCCGGGATTATCCCGGGACGATCATTATGGTGAGTCATGACCGTGCATTGATTGATCATCTGGTTGAAAAACTGGTGATCATGGAAAATGGCAAGACCACGGTGCATTTGGGTAATTACTCCTCCTATCGCTGGAAAAATGCCCATACGGAATCAGAAGAGGAAAAGAGCACAGAGGAAGTGCTTCAAATCCGCAGGGGTGAGAAGAAGACGGTGGATAAGAAGGGGCAAACGGATCGAAAGGCAGATCAGCGTATAGCGCGTCAGCAGCAGCGAAAACTGGAACAAATTGAAGAGGATATTGAGCAGATGGAGGAATTGGTGGGGAGTTATGATGCGAAGTTCGGACAGATAGATCCATTGGATTAT
>CALAXS010000668.1 GCA_937895305.1 uncultured bacterium | reverse complement strand
AGGTCCCCGTCTGCACGGGGACGATGTTTTTATATTTCCCGTTTCGCGGTAACAATAATTGGAGAGTAATTCCGTTGCTCAAATTTTCTCACGGAAATAGTGAACACTTACAATTCCCGCAGAAGCGGGTTGTTGCAAACCGTGCTACGGCCCCCGCGTAGCACTCCCAACGCAAGTCGGGACCGAGGTCGTAGCATTTCCGGTCAATCTTGCCTGTCTTTCGGAGCAGAGTTCCCATGTATGCATTCCCGGGCAGGAGCTTGGGAACGAGTAACAGAAGTGGTTGAACACCGATTAGGGGTCTAGGCACTTACGCCCTCTTTTTTTTATAAAAATTTATATCGATGTGTGTTTTGCCACAGAAAGTACAGGTTGAGCAAGAACAGCACGTTCCCCATGATGGCCCCACCGGTTAACAAGCCCCCGTCTATAAACATATGATAGCCTACAATGTTTATCGTGACGGGTGTAATGATTATGGCGGCAAGCGCTTCTCGTCCTGACCAAAGCAAGATGACAGTGACTGCGAATGCAAAGGCGATGCAGTATTGTATATAGCCTGCATCAATAATCAGCACTTGAATGAACTTGAAAGCTTCATCTGTGTTGTACATTTCCCGGGTTGGTTCGGGGAATATCCCCGTCACACCCAGTATAGGGATGATGGAAATCAACGTGAGTAAGACTTTAAAAAGCACATGCAAAACCTTACGGACTTTAGAAGCACCCGGATTATTTTCCTGAGACATTTTAACTAAACTCCTTGAGTATTTTTAGGGCGTTATTTTCAATCGTCCTCCAGCATATTTCAACGCTGGTGGCTCCTGCAAGGATACAACATTTCCCAAAGGCACCCAAGTACGTCGTCTTTCGTGATTTAGTGCCCAAAAGCCCGGCCGGGAAAGTCGTCAAACGCGAATTGCGCGCACAGGAAGCCAGGGCCTAAGTCGGTCAGGCACAGCAATTTACCCTCGCCGAGGCCCCATTTTAAGGTCGGTTTATACTTTCGCACCCCTTCCTTACAGGCAAGTGTGCATCCCATCTGCCCGCCAGTAGTGCTGAAACGCACCGGAATAATTTGATTCCAATGCTTGTATAATCTATGGTTCTCCCATCAGGGACATTTCAATGCGCCGTATTTTCCCGACCGTCACCAACGGAGTCCCAATGTCACCAGCACCCGCCATCAAGAAATCCACTTTTTCCCCTAATCTTCTTTCACAGCTTCCGAAGCAGGACACCCCCTTGCGTGATCGTGTGGCATTGCCCATGACCCGGAAAGAAATGGAAGCCCGGGGCTGGGACGAAATCGACATCGTTTTTGTTACCGGGGACGCCTATATCGATCACCCCAGTTTCGCCATGGCCATTCTTGGACGTGTCCTCGAAGCAGCAGGATTCCGGGTCGCTATTCTTTCGCAGCCCAATTGGGAGAACGCAGACGACTGGCAACGCTTCGGTAGACCCCGCCTGTTTTTTGCCATTAGTGCCGGTAATATGGACTCCATGATCAATCATTACACGGCCAACAAAAAAGTGCGCAATAACGATGCCTACTCGCCTGGCGGGAAGATTGGTCTGCGCCCGGACCGTGCCACACTCCACTACTGCCAGCGGGCACGCCAGGCCTATAAAGACGTGCACGTAATTGCGGGCGGTGTAGAAGCCTCCCTGCGTCGTCTCGCACATTATGACTACTGGTCCGACAAAGTCCGACGCTCTATACTGCTCGATGCAAAAGCAGATCTCCTGGCCTTCGGCATGGGCGAGGAAGTCATCCTGGAGATGGCACAACGTCTCGATGCGGGTGAGTCCATAAAATCACTGCGCGATATGCGCGGTGTTGCCTATGCTACGGGTGCTTCCGAGACCCCACCCGAAGACGCTATCAAGCTCCCCAGCTATGAAGAAGTTCTCGCCGACAAAATAGCCTTCGCCGAAGCCACGAAAATAATTCACAACGAGACCAACCCCTTCAATGCACGGCGCCTGGTCCAGTATCATGCACAGCGCGCCATTGTCTGTAATCCGCCCCGCTATCCTATCAGCCAGAATGATATGGATAGTATCTATGGACTGCCTTATACCCGGCAAGCGCACCCGGAGTACAAGGAAACCATTCCCGCCAGTACCATGATTAAAGATTCCGTGACCATCATGCGCGGCTGTTTCGGTGGCTGTACATTTTGCTCTATCACCGCCCACCAGGGACGCATCATTCAATCCCGCAGCAACAAGTCCATCATCAATGAGCTCGAACTCATGGCAGACGACTCCAGGTTTAAGGGCACGGTCAGTGACATCGGTGGACCGACCGCCAATATGTATCAGATGCGGTGTTCCAAGCCCGAAGTCGAGGCCATCTGCCGTCGCCAATCCTGTGTACATCCAAAGATTTGTAAATTGCTGGGAACCGATCACGGCCCGGTTATAAAACTGATGAAAGATGCCCGCAAGGTGCCCGGCATCAAGAAAGTACTTGTGGCCAGTGGCGTTCGCATGGACCTCGCCCGTCGTTCCCCGGAATACGTGCGCGAGCTAACACGCCATCATGTGGGTGGACTCCTCAAGGTCGCTCCAGAGCACACAGACCCCGGCGTATTAAACCTGATGCGTAAACCTTCGGGCGACGACTTCGAAAACTTCACCGAAGTATTTAACGAAGAATCGGAAAAGATGGGGAAGAAGCAATACATGGTCCCCTACTTCATCGCCAGCCACCCTGGCAGTGACCTGGCCGCCATGATTCACCTCGCAGTGATGCTCAAACGGACAGGCTATCGCCCGGACCAGGTGCAAGACTTCATCCCCGCACCCCTGGATGTAGCTACCACCATGTACTACACCGGCCTCGATCCCTTCACCATGAAGCCCGTCTACATCGCAAAGCACCTGCGTGACCGCAAACTTCAACGGGCACTCATGCAATTCTTCAAACCCGAGAACTACCTCGAAGTCCGCAAGGCTCTTATCGAAGCCGATAGAACAGACCTCATCGGCAATGGCTGCGACTGCCTCATCCCCGCAAAGCCACCGAAAGAAGCACTCGAACGTAGGCGCAACGACGCCAACAAACGTTTTCGCGGCGAATACGTCCACACCATCCCCAACGCTCAAAATAAAAAACAGATGAAGAAGCAGACCAGAAACAAACCCGGCCCCGGCTATCGGCCCGATACCAAAAAATCGAAGTAGCCTTTTCTATTTTGACTACGCCTAGAGTTCCGCCATGGCGGCGGGTGTAAACGGGACAATTTCCTTCTCACGACCTTCCTGGACCTTGTTGCCCCATTCCGCGTCGGACAGGAGGGCTCTGCCCACTGCGACGAGGTCGAATTCATCCCGTTCCAGGCGGCGGAGTAGGGCGTCGATGCCCGCGGTACCGGATGACTTTCCGACCATACTGCGCAGGAAGTCTGAGTCGAGTCCAACACTACCCACGGAAATAGCGGGCTTGCCTGTGAGTTTCCTGGACCATCCCGCGAGATTCAGCGTTGATCCTTCGAACTCGGCATCATCAAAGCGTCGGGTGCTTGCATGAAAGACATCCACCCCGGCATCGCACAATTTCCCCAGGAAGGCTTCCAGTTCCTGCGGTGTCTCCGCCATCTTGTGTTTATAGTCGCCCTGCTTCCATTGTGAATAGCGGAACACGATGGGGAATTCCGGGCCGACTGCCGCGCGACAGGCCTGGACCAGCTCCACGGCGAAGGTTGTGCGCTGGACTAAATCACCCCCGTATTTGTCACTACGCTGATTCGTGACCGCCCAGAAAAACTGGTCAATCAGGTAACTGTGCGCACCGTGCAGTTCGATGCCGTCAAAGCCTACATCCCTGGATTGCTTTGCAGCACTCGCGAAGGCCGCGATGGTCTCATCAATATCGCACTGCGTCATCACGTGGGGGGCCTCAGCCTCTTTTCCTTCGTAATAGGGATGCACGATAGGGGAGGGGCCATAGCCCGGTACGGATGCGTCCGGCTCCATGCCCGTTTGACGGATGCTGCCCACATGCCAGATTTGCGGAATGATGGCACTGCCCGCTTTGTGTACACCGTCGATGACCTTCTTCCACCCCGCCATGGCTTCCGCGCCATCTATCCACGGCACATCCGGGTAGCCGCTTGAAGCGGGATGACCGGGATTCACGCCTTCTGTGATGATGAGCCCTACACCACCTTCAGCGCGCTTACGGTAATATTCCGCGACCGCATCCGTGGGAATCTTGTTCGGCGATTTTCCACGGGTCATGGGCGCCATGGCGATACGATTCTTGAGCGTAGTACCGCCAAAGTCGAATGATTTAAAGAGGGGGGCGGTAGACAAGGTCGTTTCATTCGTCGCGATTGCTGGATCATTCATACTGCGTTACTACTCCGGGTTAAGGTCGAAACAGTATATTCATTCACACGGATCAGCACAAGATATTGGGCAGAAGCACTCAAGCATCCCCAGTTTTAGTCAATGGGACCAAGAGATTGCCACGCCTCGTTCC
>CALAXS010000667.1 GCA_937895305.1 uncultured bacterium | reverse complement strand
ATACAAAGGTTTATCTAGTCATTGACACCCAACCTCAGCCCGCTTATACTCACTATTTGTAGTGTTGCAAAGTGACTCGGAAGTATTGGGCAGTGTGCGTTCTTAATAATCCTTTGGAGGTTGACCCATGGATTCACTCTACGTACAACTTGGCGGTGAAGAGACTATCGATAAGGTTGTGGAGCAATTGTATCGTAACGTGCTGAATGATTCTGATCTGGCACCGTTTTTCGATGGAATCAATGTGCCACTGCAACAACGCAAATTCCTCCTCTTTCTCAATCTTGCTACCGATGGCCCTCACCACTATTCTGGCCTGGAATTGCGTTCAGCCCATGCTAACGTTGTTGAGAAGGGTGCTTCCGAAATGCATGTAGATAAATTATTAGACCATCTCAAATCAGCATTGGAACAGGTCGATGCAGATTCAGACCTTATTGAAGCAGTTATCCACCGTGTTAAATGTTATACCGGGGATGTATTGGGCCACTAATTGCCATAAACAAACGGGGGATAAAATGTACAGGCATACACTTTTGAAGACGACGCTTGTTTCTATCATCGCACTCACCACAATGCTATCGACACTGACCGTCTTTGCAGCAGAACTCAACAACGAATTTTTCGTGTTTGATAATGGTGCCGGACGGGGCCAGTGGGCACCCGAGCAACAAGCCAAGACCCTGGCCAATCTGGGTTATGCTGGCATCGGGTACTCTGGCACAGAAGATCTCGAAACACGCATGACTGCATTTAAAAAGCACGGCCTGAATATCTACAACCTCTATGTGCCCTGCTATGTCGATAAAAACGTTGCCTACGGGGATGACCTGAAGGAAGCCATCAAATTACTCAAGGGCACCGACGTGGCACTCTGGCTCACCGTGCAGGGCCAGGCCAAAGACGATGCAAAAGCCGTAGAGGTAGTTAGTGAAATTGCCGATCTCGCAGCGGCCTCCGGCATTAAAGTTGCCCTATACCCCCACCATGGTTTTTATGTCGATGAAATCGGCGATGCACTACGTGTGGTAAAAAAGGCGAATCGTGAAAACCTCGGTGTCACCTTTAATCTTTGCCATGAACTGAAGGCGGGGAATGAAGCGCAATTCGCCACGCTACTCAAGGAAGCTGCGCCCCACCTCTTTTTTGTGTCCATCAACGGTGCCGACCACGAGGGCAACTGGGATACCCTCATCCAGCCATTGGGTGAAGGTGTGTTCGACCTGAAGGGTCTGCTCGCCATGATTCTGGACCTGGGCTATATTGGCCCCATAGGCTTACAATGTTATGCTGTGCCTGGCGACACACTGGAGAATCTCACCCACAACATTGCCGAGTGGAAGAAGCTGGTTAAAGACTTCGCAACGAATTAATATCAGACGTTAAAGGTCCAGGGTTCCCGCATGGCGCACCCCATGAGAGCCTGCGACTTATCATCCCCGTTGAGTACCTGCTCTGTCTTCGGGTCCCACTTTATTTTCCGACCCAGACGCATGGAGATGTTCCCAAGGTGCATGGCCACACTCAGGTGATGGATGTCAGCCGGGGTGTAAGTGGTCTTGCGACGTTTTTGTACGGCCTGAATAAAATCAACATGCTCGCTGGGCGGTCGCTCCCACATCTTGTTTTCTCCTGCAATAACTGCATTCAGTATGTCTTTGTCGCTGGCCTCCAATGGTGCACGCCATGATGGACACTGCACCCAGCCATCCGACCCCATGAAACGAATCCCGTTCCCGCCTGATTTCACCACCATCTTGACACCGTTCGCGTATTCATAGTTGATTTTATATTTCGTGGCCGCAGTCGACATGGCATTTTTCGGGAACTTCCCTTTACCCTCCACCGCGATAGGTCCACCGAGTTCTTCGTGAATGGCAACCTGTGCGGTATCAATGAGGTGGGCACCCCAGTCCGTCAATTTACCACCGGAATAATCCCAGATATTGCGCCATTGCTGGGCGCCCAGCTTGGTTCGGGAAAAGGGGGTCTTTGGCGCAGGGCCCAACCACATATCATAGTTCAGGCCCTCGGGTACGGGTGCCTCCTCTTCCCTGGGATAAATTTCGCCCTCCGGCAGGGTTACCAAAATTTTTTCCAGAGTACCCAGGACACCATTCCGCACCAGCTCCGCCATGCGGTGATATTGTTCCACCGAACGATCCTCAATGCCACCCTGGTATACCACTTGGGTTTTGTTCATCACTTCGATGAGCTTCTGGCCCTGCTCAATGTTCAACGTGGGCTTCTCGCAGAAGACATCCTTGCCTGCCTCTGCGGCCATCACCGCCATGAGTACATGCCAGTGGTCGGGCGTGGAGATCACCACTGCATCAATATCATCCCGTGCAAGAATTTCCCTGAAGTCTTCATATATAGCACAATCTTTATTGCCATAGGCTTCATTCACTATATTACGTGCTTTTTCACGACGCACCCGGAACACATCACAAACGGCAACCACCCGCGCCTCGGGCACTTTCAGGAAAAAAGCCAGATTCCAGCCGATGCCATGATTCCCCATACCGATACAGCCCAGTGTCACCTGTTCATTGGCAGATGTCTTCGCGCTGGCACGTCCTGCAAGGATAAGAGGAAATGAAGCCGCAGCAGCACTTTGCAAAAACTGGCGTCGGTTACTTTTCAACATTATGAATTCTCCATCGGAATATTTTTTTAATCGCCCTAGAAATACCCATCATGAATACACGACAGGCCTAAATCAAATCGTTCGGGCTGACTGATTTTATACACCTTTAACATAACAGGCGCAGCGACATCTTCGCGCTGCTGATCCCGTGAAACAAGCGGGGCTTCCCAGCGTAGGAAATAACGGTGACCGTCGAAAGTAGCCGAATTTTCATCGGCCTTCCAGCGCACCTGCATATCCGGGTAATCCATTGAGGGGGTGTTGTGTTTCTGGAAGAGATCTGCACCAGCGGAATATTTTTGAATTGGTTTCAGGGTTTCTTCGTCCAACACCCAGGCACCGTTGCCATGCTTAGCATGGTAATAGCCCTGGATGAGTTTTCCCATTGCTGTGACCCGTACAGGGCCAAGATCTACATCCACCTCGATGGTCCCACCGCCACTGAAGAACCAGCGATGTTTCCAGTCACTGGTCTGGTATATTTTCCAGCCATCACTTTCATAGCGGGCGTTGTAGATTTGGGTATTCCCATGACCATCAAACTTGTGGTAACTCAGGATTACACGCCCCTGGGTATCAAACCCCACCACGGTCGATTCATTAATCATGCCACCCTCTACAGGCACCGGGTCAATAAGTGTCCCCTTCGACTCCGGTGTCATGGGGAGTGCGATAGCCTCTCCCCCAGCCGTTTCCCAATGGACCATGTCTTTACTTCGTGCATAACAGAGGTTATGGTTTGTTTCGCAGGCCCCGGACACACGCCACACCCAAATCAGGTGAAAGTATCCATCCGGTCCCAGCACAGGTCCTTCCGGGTAGCAACTCACCTTTCCCAGTCCATCAAACAAGGGTGTGGGCAAATGACGTGTCCAGGTTGTCGTCTTCTCATCATAGGCATTCACCAACTGTACGCCATCGCCCGACTTACCGTCGCGATACAGAAACAGGAGTCGACCGCGGTCATCATGAATGAATTGCGGGTAAGTACAACTCCGTTCATCGTTCCCTGTCATTTCCCGTACCCGTTCCAGCGTCTGAATATCATGGGCCTTCGTCGTACGAAAGTAGATCAGTGCATCGCCGTGCATGTTGCCACTCACATGAAGCTGCCCGGCACGGTCCATAGCCATGGTGATGTAATGGTGGCTATCCCAATTCACCCGTGTCTGCAGCCGATTGAACATCCAATCTGTACTGTCCAGCTTGCGCATGGCCACGGTCATAAAGCGGTCATCCGCATAATAGGCTACGTATTGATACCCATCTTTCGTCAACAGGCAATAGCCCACCGAATGACCTGACCACGCCGGAGCCACATTGCTAATCCCGGCAATGACAGGCTGCTCTCCTACCGCATCGGGGACCAGTAAAATAGAAAAAAGCCCCATGGCTACACTGATAAACACACTACATTTATTCATTAACATTGTCATACTCCCAGTCACTTTGACTATAGAATACGCCCGTTGTATTCACAAATTTTTCTTGCTATGCTGATTTACTGTTGTGCCCTGGCGATTAGGGCAGAGTTACACCCAAGGAGAGACCACATGCGTTCATATCAAATACAGTCAAACGGGTTCCGAATCCTGTCCCACCTGTGTATTGCCCTGCTGCTTGTAGTCAGCATCAGCGGTATTGCCCAGGCCGAGGCCCTGCGCCTGCCCAAGATCTTCGCGGACCATGGCGTACTCCAGCAGAAAGCACCCGTGCCCGTCTGGGGCTGGGGTGAGCCGGGTAAAGAAGTCACTGTGTCCATCACCGGACAAGAAGAAACCACAACAATAGGTGATGATGGCAAATGGCGGGTTGACCTCGCCCCCATGACGGCAGGCGGCCCCCATGAACTTACGGTAACGTCCGCAGGAAGTACCCTCAAACTTAGCGACATCCTCATCGGTGAAGTCTGGTTGGGCTCCGGTCAATCCAACATGCAATGGAGCATCAAAAACACGGACAACTGGGAAGCGGAACTTGCGCAATGTGAGAATGACAATATCCGCATTGCCATGACCTTCCGCGAGCACAGCCCGGAGCAACTGGACGAACTCCGCAACCTTACGCCATGGGCAAGCTGCAACGCGGACACCATGGCCAACTGCTACAACGGCGAGGGTTTCTCTGCCGTAAGCTATTACTTCGCCAAGTACCTTCAGGCGGAACTGGGCGTACCCGTGGGCATCATCAATACCAGTTGGGGCGGTACCCGCATCGAGCCATGGACCCCGCCCGAAGGCTTCGAGCAAGTCCCCGCACTGGCCGACATCACTACACTCATCAAGGCCAACACACCCGATGGCCCTGTATACCAGGAAGCCCTGCAAAAGGCCATTAAGGAAGTGGAAGCCTGGGTACCCGACGCTAAACAGGCATTGAAAGACGGCGCTTTCACTCCCCCGCTGCCCACCATTGCTTCTACATCTGCACTCAATAATCACCAGCAGCCAACGACCCTCTACAACGCTATGGTCAATCCATTGGTACCCTATGCGAACCGTGGATTCATCTGGTATCAGGGCGAATCCAACCGTGGTGAAGGCATGGCCTATCGCGATAAGATGGAAGCCCTCATCAAAGGGTGGCGTGCGCGCTGGAACGATGACAACCTGGCCTGTTACTTCGTTCAGTTAGCCCCCTATGACTATGGGAACACTCCTCAGGCGCTGGCTGAAATCTGGGAAGCCCAGTCTGCGACCCTCGCCCTGCCGGGTACAGGCATGGCGGTCATAAACGACATTGCTAATATTAAGGACATCCACCCGCGCAATAAAGATGACGTGGGCAAGCGCCTTGCGCTCCTCGCACTGAACAAGACCTATGGTAAAAAGGACCTGGTCTGCGAAGGCCCTACCTTTGACCGCTTTGAAGTAGATGGCAAGACCATGACGGTTCACTTCAACCATGCAGACGGCCTGAAAACCCGAGATGGTGAAGCACCGGATTGGTTTGAAATCGCCGGACCGGACGGGGTCTATCACACCGCCACCGCCACCATTGATGGCACCACCATCAAGCTCACTGCTGAAGACGTTGACAGTCCCAAGGCCATGCGTTATGCCTGGGACCACATCGCCGAACCCAACCTCATGAATGGAGCTGGGCTGCCAGCTTCCGCGTTCCGCGCGGGAGACATCCCCCTCCAAGGCGCGCTACGACACCATGTCCCTGAAGCCAAAGACCTGGAACTCCTCTACGCTTTCGACCCGACCCACTGCACCACCGAAAACAACCAGGTGGTCTATGACATCAATAACAGCAAAGAACTCCGGGGCAAAGAAATTGAGCGGGTGGGCTACTTCATGCACCTGGTCAGTACCAACGAAAAAACGCGGTGGATCTATACCGAGATGGACCCCTTCACCCAGAACCTCATCCATCTGGGTGTGCCCGTCCCCAGTAAAAACGTCTGGTTTCAGCAGGATGTAAGCAATTTATACGTCAAAGCCAGCACCAAAACCTTGCCCGGCGGCAAGCTCGACCATGGAGCCATTGAGTTTTGGAGTTCCAATTACGGCCCGGGAAATCAGCGAAAATTACCCGGCGCCAGCGATGACCAGTATGACTTTGACGATACCGTTAACCTGGCCCAGACACCCGGCCATGGCAGTATGCAGATTCACGATGTAGCCTCCAAAACTACCCTTATGGCCTTCAATAACTACCGTGGTGGACGCACCGCTGAAGTGGGAATTGGTAACAACGCCGACGGCCACCCCGACTGGACCTTCACCAAGAGCGCAGAAAAATGGGCCAGTGGCACCCTGCTCGTACTGGTAAAAACGAAGGCTTAACCCCACTGAGTCCACCCTAAATACACCCATGCAACCCGTCGATCACCATTTTAAATGTAAGTAAAAACTTGTGCATCCGCCAATATTTGGACTATAGTGGAAGCAGGTATCGCTTAAGTAACGGTTTGCTTTTGGATACTGGTTGATAACTTTTTATAGGGTTACTTGAAAGGAACTCAGTCATGAAAAAACAAGGTTTTACCCTCATCGAACTCCTGGTCGTGATTGCCATCATTGGTATTCTCGCGGCCATCCTTCTGCCTGCACTGTCCCGTGCACGCGAATCCGCACGCCGTGCCAGCTGCCAGAACAACCTCAAGCAAATGGGTCTGGTGTTCAAGATGTATTCCAACGAGTCCAAAGGTGGGAAATTCCCCACTATCACACTTTGGAATGGCGACTCTGGCTCCCCTGATGATATCAAACCCTGGGATCGCGCGGAATACATTTTTAATGGTGTAGCTGTATATCCTGAATACCTGACCGATGAAGGTGTCATTGTATGTCCGTCTGACGCGCAAGGTAATGGTGATCTTGAAGGTGGTCGAATGCATTTCTTCCACGATCCAGATCTGGGTGTTAATCCAGCTCGTTTCAATGACGGCTCTTATTTCTATATCGGTTGGATTATGT
>CALAXS010000666.1 GCA_937895305.1 uncultured bacterium | reverse complement strand
CGACATAAACAATCGTCATTGCGAGGAGGCGCAGCCGACGCGGCAATCTCTTGCTCGCGAAAGCTTTAGTTGTGGAAGGCGACGTGTTTTAACAATAAAGCCCGTTAATTCGCTGTAACGATGCACAGTGCAATGTAGGGCACTACATTAAACACGAAGACCATCATCTTGGAGTAGGCCATCCCGGCGTAGTGGATGGCGGAGAAAGTCTCCCGGCTCATGGGGTACCAGCGGGAATGGAACTTGTAGATGAAATCTCCCGCTACTGTGACAATTAAAAACCAGATAAACAGCAGCCCCATGTTCATGACCACGCACCACCCCAAAACGCTCTGCAGGATTTCCAGGTTCATGTCAAACTCCTTTCGGTCTTGTGATTAAACAGATCCCGCTACAACACTATAGACGCTTATCAGGCCATAGTACTCACCTGATTATAACTCCATGATATCATTATGGGCATAATATGAGTCGCTATAGTGTCTATCTCTCAAAGTAAAGTTTTATTCAATGGAAATGATTCAATTATGACTACCGTAACGATAGATCCCCCTGTTGAAAGTGCCCCGCCCCTGGTTTGCTGGAAGGTGTGGGGAGGCAACAGGCGTATTAACACCCCGATAAGCATCCCTGGATTTTCCGGGGTACTTCATTCTACACCCATTGGTAGCGATCGTGGTGGTGATCTCTATTATATGTCCGCATGCGGTTCCGGTGCACTTGCGCGATTGTGTATTGCTGATGTCACGGGGCATGGGTCTGAAGTGGCTACTTTCAGTACATGGTTGGAAGAGGTGTTTTCAGCCAATATACACGGGGCAAACCCTTCTGCCGTGCTAAAAAAGGTTAACCAGCGGGCAGTGTCCCGTGGTCTTGAAGTCATGTCCACAGCCATCTGTTTTTCCTACAATTCCTGCAACGGAAAATTCTCTTTCTGTAATGCGGGTCACCCCCGAATTCGAATCTGTCGTGCAGATTCGCACAGTTGGGAAATGCTTGCATTGGAATCCAGAAATAAAACTGCACCCTGGAATATTCCACTGGGTATTACCAATGATACAGTCTACGAACTGGGGCAGACACGCCTGAAACCTGGTGACATTCTGATTCTACATACCGATGGTCTCAGTGAAGCCATGGATTTGAACGGCAAGCAACTGAATGAAACCCTGTGGGAGACTGGCACCCTGCCCGATTCATCATTGACCGTGGCCGATATTGC
>CALAXS010000665.1 GCA_937895305.1 uncultured bacterium | reverse complement strand
AACATCCTAGTAGGAATGGGTATGGCGAATCAAGCACTCCCGTAAATCAGCATGGCGGCGCGTTGTATGGCGCTAGCCGTAGCCACGACAATGGACACGGGTGCATCGAAGGTGCTTTCCAGCTCGTTCAGGGTCACTAAATCCAGGGGATCCGCCATGGCCACCACCACCGCATCGCCATCATAGCGTAAGGGCACACACTGTCGCTCTACTGCCAGTCGAACCGTCAGCAACTCTGTAACCTCCGCCTCCATAGGCTCGCCATCCAGTGCTGAGTAGGGTAAATTCAATTGCTGGCTCAAGGCCTGCGCAATGTCCTCTTCCGTACACAGGCCCTCCTCAATCAATACCAAACCCAGGCGCGTGCCTGATCGATGTTGCAGCTCCAGTGCCTCCTCCAACTGATCCGGTATGAGGATTCCTGCTTTCAACAGGATCATCCCCAGCCGCATGGGCACCATGGGAGAATCCGGCCGTCGTATGCGCACGGTTTCATCATAGGTACCCTCATCATTTTCCACGATCCCGGGTGCTTCAACCAGGCCCGCACCTGCAAGTTGAGCCGCCCGGTCCAGTGCCCTGCAAAAGTCGCTACAGGAGGCATAGCGTTGTCCGGGCTTTTTCGCTAACCCCCGCTGAAGCACTTTATTCACACCTTCATCCAGATGTTCCAGTGGGGGCGGATCCGCCAGCTGAATCTGAATCAGAATATCCTTGCCCTGAAAAGGGGGTGCACCGGCTAACAATTCATAGACCATGGTCACCAGACTGTACTGATCGCTTTCGGCAACGTGTCCGCCATCCCCGAGTTGCTCCGGGCTCATATAGGTCACTGTGCCGCAGGTATATTTCCCCGCGTCCTGTCCCTCTACCTCACGTGCCATCCGCGCGATGCCAAAGTCCGCAAGCCGTATCCCGCCATCGGCCGTCAACATCACGTTCCCCGGCTTCACATCACGATGCAGAACCCCCTGCTCATGCGCATAATCCAGTGCCTCGGCCACGGCACGAAGCGAGGGCAACAGCTCCACCACGGTAAAGGCCCGCTCCCGGTCGCTCAATGCCTGGGCCAGATTCTGCCCTTCAATATATTCCATGGTTACAAAATAGTGGGCTTGGGTCTCCCAAAAGGTGTATACCGCCAGGATGTTCGGGTGCCGTAGCCGACGCGTCAACAGCACCTCCCGCTTCAGGTCGGATATGGCACGGGGGGCTTCCACCAGACTCCCTTTCAGGGCCTTGATTGCCACGGGCGAACCTTCCAGCTGCAAGTCCTCTGCCAACCACACCTGACCCAGTCCGCCTTCGTCCAGGAAACGTATCAGACGAAAACGCTCAGCCAGAATCTGACCAATCCCCAATTTTTCTTGCCCGTCCGATTTGGACATCGTCTTCTCCCTGTCGCTGCAATTCCTAGTGTAGCAAGGAGATACAGCACATTCAATTCAATCGCATAAAAGCTGTTATTTACTTTGAATGGATGCCCTGCACCCTCGTCTATTTTAGTGGATTAAGCAATTGAACCTACTGACCAATGCGGGGTCACCATAAGGCTATACGCCACTGGAGGATAGAACCATGTTAGGGTTGAAACACTACATCGGAATCATTGCGGGCATCGTCCTGCTGATGAGCACAGCAAATGCACAAAGCAGCTACGTCGACCACGGTCGCGTGAGCTTCGATGCCGGGGGCGGCCTCATCAAAGGCGTCCAGGACAGTGACTATAGCAACGCACCCATCAATACCCTCGTCCTTGCCGGCGACACTATCTGGGCTGATGATGGTAGCACAATGGAAGTGGAATTCAGTGAGGGCAACTATCTCCGCATGGCGGACAAAAGCAAGGTTGATATTGTCGCATTGCCCCCCAATATTTCCTTCCGCGGTTGGCAGGGCTCCTTCTATGTACAACGCCTGAGTCAGGCCCATGGCGACCTCGTCTTTGAGACCCCCGCAGGGCGTATCCATATCCAAAAAGAATCCATGGTCCGTATCGACATCCTGAATAATGGCGCAAGCACCGTTTCGGTACGTTGGGGTCATGCCACCATCCACACCGATATTGGCTCTGCTGTAAAGCTCCACACAGGGCATCAGGTTTGGGTCGATCCCGGCCTCCTGCCTTCGGATCCTGCCTATTTCGAAAAGCACCAGGAAGATGCCTTTGACTCCTGGAACCGCGAGCGCGCTGAGCTCCTCGTTGCAGGGAACAGTGTCCAGCCCCAATCGGTCTCCTACAGCTCAACCACCATTGGCTATAGCAGCCTCAATAATTATGGTGACTGGCTCTATGTGGACGGACGTAATTGCTGGCGCCCTACCACAATCAACAACTACATCCCCTATCGTTATGGTAACTGGAGTTACGTTCATGGTATCGGCGATGTATGGGTGGGCCAGTATCCTTTCTCTTATGTCACTTCCCACTATGGTCGCTGGCACCACAATAATCACTATGGCTGGGTGTGGAGCTATCATCGGGATTGGAGTCCAGCATGGTGTTCCACCGTGCGCTATGGCGACAATTTCCTCTGGACCCCTGTGGATTACTATCACCGCCCGGTTCTGGCACAGGGTTACTCTACCTTCACGATTGGCGGTGTACGCTTCAGCATGTACTCTACCAGCTGTGTTAACGCCAACAACCTTTATTATGGCTCCAATTACGTTACCCCCATATATCAGGGGGCTATCAATAGCGTAAACCCCTATGGAACCAATATTAATATCTGGAATATCAATATCGGCAGTAAGCCCCATGTAAACACGCCCTTCGACACCGCTTTCACCGTGCGCAATTACAATCCGGCGCGCTCTATCCGGGGCCCGATTGTAAACGCATCCAATGGACTTCGTGCTGCTGACCGTGTTCGCACACTGGAAACCAACACAGGCGGAAGCAGTACCTTCACACGAGCAACCCGTTCAGGCAATACACAAGAACGTACCGCTTCGAATCGCATCGCTCAGGAATCCCGTCAACGCACCATAACCATCAACCAGGAAAATCCGGCCTACACACGGGCTACGCGCAAGAGCCCTGTAGACGCCAGTGTCGTATCCCGTACACGTGACAATACAGCCAGTGTGCGTACCCCAAGAAGTACCACTGAAAGTAGCGGCACCCTCAATCTGCGTGGCACAACACGCAGTGAAACAAATACACGTACCACTACCAGCACAAGTACTACCCGAGCTACGAATCGTGATAGCGATCGCATCAGTAGTGTTCCTGAACG
>CALAXS010000664.1 GCA_937895305.1 uncultured bacterium | reverse complement strand
GTCCAGGCTTTAAAGACCTGAGTCGATACTTCCAGTGGTTCTTCCAGTACTGCACGCCCGTATAGTGGGGTACCCAGGCGATGCTTTAAGTCATCACGAATGCGCAAATGGTCCGGGTCATAGCGTTTGTGCATATCCACCCCGACCAGGCACTGCTTTTCCTCCGCCAATGCCTGTATTTGATCGGCCTCAGCAGCATCCAGGGCCATGGGCTTTTCAGTGATGACATGGACGCCCCGCTCCAATGCGGCGAGTATGGGGGCAGTGTGTAGATGATCCGGGGTGGCTATCGCCAGAATATCGAGTTCAGGGTGATTATCCAGAAGATCAATCCAGGGGGTCTCACCGTGGTAAATGGAAAAATCCAACCCATACGCCTTGAACTCATCCTGCTTCATCTTGCCCGTGGCTTCTGTGCGTGTGGCCAGTGCGACGAACTTGAACTCCACATCCCCCAACAAGCGTGCCTTGTCATCCAATCCCACACGTCCCAGCCAGGGCACGATACCAAATTGTTCAATTTGACTGTACGTACGTAAGTGGACCTCACCACCAAACATTCCTGCGCCAACCAGACCGATATTCAGGGTGCGTGTCATATTCGTGCCTTTCGACATTATTCTGTACTTTTAGGGGCCTGGAAAACCTCGATATGGATAATCAGGCGCAGTGAGTCAATTTCCTTTTTTATCCGTTCTTGCTGTGCCTGAATAGAAAGCATTTTTTCCAAAGTGTCCCGCATAGTCGCATAGGGAATTTCGGTGTTAGCCTCATGCCGCGCAAGGACCTTGACCAGATTAATGCCATAGGGGGTTTGAAACGGTTCGGAAACTTCACCCACTTCCAAGGAGGCCAATGCTTCATTCATCGTCGGTGAGAGTATTTTTGACCGGCTTTCACGGTAAACGCCCTTTTGCTCTGACACATTCGGCTCATCCGATACTGCCAGGACTACATCCTGGAAATCTTCTCCGTCTTTGATGCGCTGCTGGGCTTTCTCAATACGTGCCGTTGCTGTGCTTATGGAACCCGGATCCTCGGGCCTGATTTTACACAGGATAAGTTGAAAATCAGTGGTCGGACCCGTCCGGGTCGTGCGACCCTGCTGCACCCACGATTCATACAGCGCCTTAATTGCAGACTCCTCAACCTTCAAATCTACACTAATAGAATCAGTATATTTATCTAGGAGTAGTTTGTCGTGGATTTCATTTCGAAAGTTTTCCAGACTGCTTCGCTGTTGCTGGAGCAATTCTTGCAAGGTCATCCGTGGCGGTAGCGTTTCAAGAATAGAGCCAATATCGGCATCAACTTCTTTTGGGGTGATGGTAATACCGGAACTTTGCGCCTTCATAAGCAACAACTTGTTGTTGATTAATTCTTCCAGAAACCGGGCACGCAATTTACGATCTATAGGAAATTGAGGTCCATATTGCTGCTGGATTTGCTTTATCCGCATCTCGGAAAAAGCCTGGTACTCTACGGTGGATATGAGGGTATCACCCACCTGCGCGATGGCCTCAGGCATTGCAGGAGGACGCACAGGTGCTGCAAAGCTTCCCATGGATAACAGGAGGAGAAGCGTTGCTATACAGCATGCTCTCCCCCACCTTTGTGTCATAAATTTTGTCTGGTTAAGTTTCATACTTTTATTTCAGGTTGACCGGACGGCCCGTTTTTGCAGATTTATAGATGGCTTCAATAAGGGCAACCGCGTTTCGGCCTTCCTTGCCAATGATCTGGGGTTGACTATTTGTACGGATAGCCTTGGCGAAATCAGCAATCTGGCGACGATGTCCCTCATGCTTCAATGCTGCGAGCGGATCACCAGCACCGGAGCCGAGGGCACTTTCCTCATTAAATCCTGCTTCAATTTTCGCATCGATTGCCATGCGCTTGCGGAAGTTCCAGGAAGTAATCACCCCTTCTTCCATCACGCAAGTACCGTTGGTACCATGAACCTCGACCCGTGCCGGGTGGCCTTCATAGATGGCTGTACTACCCTCAATCACGCCCATAGCGCCACTCTCGAATTCGAGCATGGCCGTGGCTAAATCCTCCACCTCTATGTTTTTGTGGGCCACCAGCGCAGTCTGTGCGCGTACCGTCTTTACCGGCCCCATGAACCACTGGAGCAGGTCAATCTGATGGATGCCCTGATTCATGAGCGCACCGCCACCATCCAGCTTCCACGTTCCGCGCCAGGCACCACTATCATAATATTCCTG
>CALAXS010000663.1 GCA_937895305.1 uncultured bacterium | reverse complement strand
AAGTTATTATTCGTTAGTTGTTTGATATATGTCTCCTGTGTCGGCGGGGCCTGGGGGGAGGAGTCGACAGAGAAGAAGGCGATCAGTGCGTCCGAGGCGAAGATGGAGGCGAAGTCGAAACGACCGGGTACGGATAAACCCATCGTAATGGCGAAGCTGGCGTTGCGCCCGGTGGGTGAGGGGGAGGTGGATTTTAATCGGGACATTCGTCCTATCCTTTCAGCGAATTGTTTTGCCTGTCATGGGCCGGACGAGAAAACCTTGAAAGCAGGATTACGCCTTGATCTGGAAGAGGATGCCTTTAAGGCACTAAAGTCAGGTGAACACGCTATTGTTCCGGGCGATATTGAAAAGAGTGTGCTACTGGCACGGATGACGACATCGGATGCAGATGATCGCATGCCGCCTGTGGAGACGGAGAAGACCATCACCCAGGAACAAATTGACTTGATTGCGCGTTGGGTGGAGCAGGGTGCAGCGTGGAGTGGTCATTGGTCCTTTATCAAGCCAGAAAAAGTTGAGCAGCCGACGGTGTCCAAGCCGGATTGGGTGCAAAACGAGATAGATGCCTTTGTCCTGGCGAAGCTGGACAAGGAAGGTTTGTCCCCCAGTACAGCGGCCGACAAACGTACGTTGATTCGGCGGGTGAGTCTGGACCTCACCGGGCTGCCACCGACGCTGGAGGAGGTGGACACGTTTCTTGCGGATGACAGTGCGGATGCTTACGAGAAGGTGGTGGATCGACTATTGGTATCGTCGCGCTATGGGGAGCATCTGGCGCGGTTCTGGCTCGATGCGTCACGCTATGCGGATACAAACGGTTATCACATTGATAATGAGCGGTATATGTGGCCGTGGCGGGATTGGGTTATTAATGCCTATAACGACAATATGCCCTTCGACCAGTTTACCGTTGAGCAGTTGGCGGGTGACCTCATACCGGAAGCGACCGTGTCGCAAAAAGTAGCGACGGGATTTAATCGCAATCACATGATTAATTTCGAGGGTGGCGCTATACCTGAGGAATATTACAATGCCTACATGATTGATCGGGTGACGACCTTCAGTACAGTGTGGCTGGGGCTGACGGTGAATTGTGCACAGTGTCATGACCATAAGTATGATCCCATCACCATGAAGGAATTTTATCAGCTCTACAGTTTCTTTAATAATGTGGATGAAAAGGGGTTGGATGGGAATACGGGTAATTCAATGCCCTTCCTGAAGATTCCAACAGAAGAACAGGCGATGCAGTTGGCGTCCATCACGCAGTCCATTGCTAAAGTTGAAGAAGACATGAAGGCACCCATGCCGGATGTGGATGCTGCCCAGGCAGAATGGGAAGCGCGACTACGTGAAAGCATTCAAACACGTTGGACTACGGGTTCCATCACCAAAGCCACCAGTACACAGGAAACGCCACTGGTATTGCTGGAAGATAAAAGTGTATTGGCAGGCGGCACCGCACCCGATACCGATGTATATGAAGTTGAGTTTGCGACGGATCTGTCGGGTATTACCGCGTTGCGTCTGGAAGCCTTACTGGATGATTCATTATCGACGCAGGGACCGGGTCGTGCGCCCAATGCGAATTTCGTTTTGACGCAGATTGAACTGGAGATTGCGCCAAAGGATAACCCGACAGCTTTTGAACCCGTCAAGTTTGTGCGGGCCAGCGCGAATTATTCACAACCCGCGTATCCGGTGGTTGGTGCCATAGACAGGGATACAGCAACAGGGTGGGGGATAGAGAAAAGTGCGGATGCACCTGCTGAAGCACGCACAGCCATGTTCATTACAGAACTTCCTGTTGGTCATTCCGGCGGGAGCATAGCGCGTGTACGCTTGCGGCATGAGAGCAAGTTTACCGGACATAGTATTGGCCGTTTCCGGTTGAGTCTCTCATCAGATGTTGACTTGCGCCCATCAGAATTCGGACATTGGTACAGCAATGGTCCTTTCCAGGCAGAGAATGGTGATGAAGCCTACGACACGGCCTATGAGCCGGAAGCGGGTGATTTGAGTCAGGCCCCGGATCTCAGTGCGACCACAGAAGACGGTCGCTGGAAATGGTTGCCTGCAAGTCATTATCAGGATGGTCGTGTGGAAACCTTGCCGGGTCAACGCAGTGCCATTTATCTTTACCGCACCATACGTACTTCGAGTCCACGCAAGTTGACCCTGAGTCTGGGGAGTAATGATGCCATCAAGTTGTGGCTCAATGGTGCGGTAGTCCACGACAACAAGGTACAACGCCAGGTGGCTGCAGATCAGGATACGGTCGTACTGAATCTGGTTGAGGGCGAGAATCAGCTGTATATGAAGGTGGTGGATTACGGCGGGAGTCATGGCTTCTATTTCCGTACCGCGGACGAGGAATTCGGTGTACTTCCCATAGAGATTGAGACGATTCTGGCTTCTGGCGAAAAAGCACGTGGTAAAAAGCGCGTAACTCTGCGGGATTACTATCGGGAAGAGTTTTCACCGGAGTGGAAAGCACTGAAGGTAGAAATGGCCAAGCTGGAGCAGGAGAAGGTGGCAGTGGATCAGGCCATTCCCACGACGATGGTCATGGAAGAAATGGCTGAGCCGAAGACCATGTTCGTGTTGCACCGTGGTGAGTACGATCAGCCGGGTGATGAAGTGGCGACGTTGACACCGGCTTCCCTGCATCCTTTGCCCGAGGGAGAATCGCAGAACCGTATGGGCCTGGCAAAGTGGGTGGTGAGTCGGGAAAATCCCTTGACCTCCCGTGTGGTGGTGAACCGGATTTGGCAGCGTTTGTTTGGTTTAGGGATTGTCTCCACACCGGAAGACTTTGGTGCCCAGGGCGCATGGCCCACCCATCCTGAATTACTGGATTGGTTGGCGGTGGATTTTCAGGATACGGGTTGGGATTTGAAGGCCTTGCAAAAGAAGATTGTCCTGTCGTCCACCTATAGACAAAGCTCCAATGTCGACCCGGCGCTATTGACACAGGATCCCCAAAATCGTTTGCTGGCCCGTGGACCACGTTTCCGCCTGGATGCGGAATCCATTCGGGACAATGTTCTGGCTATTAGTGGATTACTGGCAGATACCATTGGTGGTCCCAGCGTGCGCCCCTATCAGCCCCCTGGTCTGTGGAAGGAAGTGGCCTATGGTGCAAGTTTCACAGCACAGGTTTTCAAACAGGATGAAGGCGATGCATTATATCGGCGCAGCATGTACACCTTCTGGAAGCGGCAGAGCCCGCCACCTGGAATGATGATTTTTGATGCGCCCAACCGCGAGGCGTGTACCGTGAAGCGGTCGCGTTCCAATACCCCGTTGCAGGCATTAGCGCTATTGAATGATCCACAGTATGTGGAAGCAGCCCGGTTTCTGGCGCAGCGGGTATTACAGGCCGGCGCAACGGATTCTGAAGGTAGTCTGGAAATTGCGTTCCAACTGGCCACCGCACGTAAACCATCAGAGCGGGAACAGGCGGTTTTGCTGGGAGTATATGAACGGCAACGCGCGCGTTTCGCAGCAGATACCGATTCAACCAAGGCGTTTTTAGCGGTTGGCGATGCGCCCTATGATGAAGCATTGGCGGCAGAGGAGTTGGCGGCGTGGACGACTGTGACCAGTATGATATTGAATCTCGACGAAACGATAACGAAGGGCTAGTACTATGGACCCCTATTCTGAACATAATGCATTAATCAATCGACGGCAGTTTTTTGGACAAACCAGTGCAGGTATTGGTGTGGCAGCATTGGCTTCTCTGATGGGGCAGAACGCTACCGCGAATCTGGGTGCTTCTGCCAATACCTACCTCGACAAAATGCATGTTGCGCCCAAGGCAAAGCGTGTGATCTATATGTTCCAGTCAGGCGGCCCTTCCCAGCTGGATAGTTTTGACTATAAACCCTTGATGGCGACCAAGCATGGAACAGAGTTGCCCGATTCGATTCGGGGTGGACAGCGGATCACCGGCATGACCTCGGGCCAGTCTTCCTTTCCCTGTGCCTCCTCCAAATTCAAGTTTGAACAGCGTGGGGAATCGGGTGCCTGGGTAAGCGACATGTTTACGCATACCGCAGCAATTGCAGATGATTTATGTTTCGTGAAAACCATGAACACAGAAGCCATTAACCATGATCCGGCCATTACTTTTATGCAGACCGGACATCAGCTTCCAGGTCGCCCCAGTATGGGCGCCTGGCTGAATTATGGTTTGGGTAGTGAGAACGGAGATTTACCCGGTTTCATCGTGTTGTTGTCCCAGGGGAGTGCAGCGCGAGATGCCCAGGCCTTGTTTCAACGCCTGTGGGGCGCGGGATTCCTGCCCTCAGAACATCAGGGCGTGAATTTCCGCGCAGGTGCAGACCCGGTCCTGTATCTGAATAACCCGCCCGGTATTGATGAAGCGACCCGGCGTGAGATGTTGGATGGGCTGGCACAGTTAAACCAGCAGCAGTATGCAGAGATTGGTGACCCGGAGATTAATGCACGTATTGCCCAGTATGAAATGGCCTACAGAATGCAGACGTCGGTGCCGGGTCTCATGGATATTTCGGATGAACCGGAGAGCACCTTTGCCTTGTATGGTGAAGATGCACGAAAACCGGGGACCTACGCCGCGAACTGTCTGCTGGCGCGGCGTCTGGCGGAGCGGGACGTTCGTTTCATCCAGCTCTATCATCGCGGGTGGGACCAACATGGAAACCTGCCATCGGATATGCCTATGCAAGCGAAGGATGTGGATCAGTCTTCTGCCGCGTTGGTGACGGACTTGAAGCAGCGCGGTTTATTGGACGATACGCTGGTGGTCTGGGGCGGTGAATTTGGTCGTACCATCTATTGTCAGGGCACATTGACCAACACAAACTATGGCCGGGACCATCATGGACGTTGCTTTACCATGTGGATGGCAGGTGGCGGCATGAAAGCGGGATTGACCTATGGCGAGACGGATGATTACGGCTATAACATTGTCCGTGACCCGGTGCATGTCCATGACTTGAATGCGACCAT
>CALAXS010000662.1 GCA_937895305.1 uncultured bacterium | reverse complement strand
GATTAAAGGTAACGCTCAGCGGGCCATTCAATCGACGCCCAAGAATACGCACCGTATTGCCCGCTACCGTAGGTCCGAAGGAAGGTGTAATTGCAGTGATTACCGGCAGGTCCAAAACCGTTACCAGTGGTGACACCGCTTCTTCACCTAAAATAAACTGTGCTGTCATGGGAAGCACACGGAACTGCCACGTATCATTGGCCGCGGTAAACGTCGGTGGTACAAAGGTGGAATTGGTCAGACTCGTAATGACCTGGCGATTCTTCAACCAGTACAAGAGGCTCGGTCCCTCACCAAAGGAACCCGGATCCTGCGACAGCTGCGCATGGAAATAATCATAATCAGCAAGTAGCGGACTTGTTATGGAGACCGCACGATCCAGGGTGGGATCCTCAAATGGTATACCCGTGGACAATTTTAAATTACGCGCCTCTGGCAAGAGCAAAGTCTGGCCCACAATGATTCGTACATCCTGATACGCACGGGCAGTACCGTCCTGCGCTTTCACACGTACCGTGTAAATCCCCGCATCCAGGGGGCTCGTCTGCCAGTGGAATAAACCCGTTCCATTACCAAGGTCACCAAAGGGTACAGGACCCGGGCCATCCCATTCTGCAAACAAAATCGGCGTATTGCCACTCGTCGTTTGCGTAATCGCAGTAAAGGTCGCTAATTCACCCGCATCAATGACAGGACCATTGATGGACTCAATATTTAGTTTCTGATTGGCCGGGAGCAGATCGGTGAAGTCCACAAGGAAATCCACACCATCCAAATCAGGGAATACCGAAGAAGGATCAACCGGTACACCGCGACCATCCGACAGTCCCACTATAGCAGTAACAGGAACACCGGAAAACGAGGCCAACTGCGGATAGGTGACCCGAATATGTCCGCTAAAGAACAACTCCAGTTGCACCACATTCGGCAATACCGGATTCCCGACAAACAAGGGGAACTCAGGCAAGCCATCCCACGTGATAACCAGGCGGTCATCCAGGCTCCGTCCCCAGATTTCACCCGATATATTCGGCGCTAAATCTGCGAACAAGGCCGAAATCCGGGGAATCGAGAAATGGGAACTCAACGATGGGAAATTCGTCGTACTTCCTGCAAATACAGGTTCAAACGACACATACCCATTCGCGGCAATATAGAGGAACGAATGTTTCTGGCCAAAGAACGGGAAGACCCGATTTCCCAGACCGAAAGCCACCAGACCATCATCCGTAAACGGAATCAGATAACTGTCCGCTTTCGAATCATTGCGCGGTATGGGTATTGAACCGATTCCGGTCTGAATCGTAACTTCATAATCAGAATACCCACCCAGGAAAGTCGCTCCCAAGGGACCCTGTGCAGGTCCTACCGGCGTATACAGAATCTGTGTACCCGATAAATCCAGCAAGTCAGGAATGGTACTAAAGCTTTCCGTCCATGCTGGTGCTGCGGGTGCACCTGCTGTTGCACTGGCAAACAATTGCGAGGGCAGATTCTCAATCATATCCGCAAACAACGTGTAATAATACTTCACCCCACCGACTACATCCTCATCCAGAAACGCTTCATCTGTACCCTGATACACCACCAACCCATCATCCAGGCCATTCGGGAAACCCGTTACGCTACGAATAATATAAATGTCATTCAATTCTGTAGGCGGGGGATTGACCCATGTCAAGGCAATCACAGGATTATCGAGACTATCCAGCGTTGGTATTGCACGGAAATTACTGGCTGAATTCTCCGAATCCAGTACCGAAGTCGGAACAATTTCAACCGCACGACACGCTGCGGCGATATTCATCCGTGCGTCAAAATCCAGGCCCAATATATTTGCGGAAGCACCCAATGCTGAATAGAGATCAAAATAATCTGAAGCCTCGCCCAGTAATAATTGTGTGCCGAAAAATAAATCCGCTGTTGCAGAAATACCCATTCCCGTCACGGTCTCCCCGTTGAACGTATCCCCGTCTGTCAACAAGTAGGCCAGTTTATTGCCAATACCACTGTTCGAGTGAACACCACCAGAATCAATAAAAGAATTTACGCTTGCCAGTAGAGGACTTTCCAGACGATCGGGACTGCCATAAACGGTCGGATCTTTCATGTAGCGAATTGCACCATCAGGGATGGGTACACCAGGATCACCTACCGCCAGGAATGAAAAATCAAACGCTATTTCCTCACCAATAAACCAGCGCACATCCGCACTGTCATTCCCTACGCCATTGGTCAAGTCAATAAATTCACCCCAGATATCAGAAAACGATTCACTAATAGCCCCTGAAAAGCCAAAGTAAATAAGATTCGATGTGTTTTCTGTTACCCCATGCGTTCCTTCGTGACCAATCACATCATCTGTGGCAAAGCCAGTACCAATGAACATGCCATTTATAGACCAACCGTCCCAAAAAGCATTCTGTGCGGGATACCGTACTACGGCCAATAAGGGGCTTCCACCACCTTCGCTGTTGTCATAGCTCAGGTAGCTATGCTCGGTCTCATAAAATTCATAAAAATCGCCCAGGAAATCATAGGTCTTGTCTACATCAGCAATACCTGTCGCTGCATTGTTGGGTGACTCACCCGGTGCTGCAGGGATGTCCGTACGTATAGCCGTTCCCGGGATAGTGTTGCTATTGTTCGCGTCATAAATAGCACGGGTCAGTGCATCGTGTAGCAAGGTGTAATGAAAGGCAATCTCGCCCGTGTTTGCATCAACCAGTACCACTTCACGCAGCAACACCGGATGTTCCGATGCAATCACTGTGCGATACACCAGTCGCGTAGTACCACTCAGGGAGAGCACTTCAGGTTGATAAATCATTAACGTTGGTGTTGATTCGCTATCCAGATGCCCTACACTTACCGATTCATAGCGACTCGCTACATCCACCTTCGCCGCTGCGATAGCTTCATTCAAACTCAAGGAAGCAGCCAACGTGCCCTTGCCCGTTAAACCACTACGATCCCGCATCACATCACTCAGCACATTCACTATCTGATTACTGTCATTCAGCTGCACCACCGCAGATGCACCAAACACAGGATAACCCTGATACGATTGGCCCATCTTCACATACGTACTATCGCCATGGGTCTTCACAGACTTCACACTCAGCTCGGGTGTGGACCCGTCCAGACCAAAGGCGCCGGCATGGACCTCAATAAAATCCTTGGCAAGGTCCGAAGTACTTATACTCTTGGAATTCACGCCCGGGGCTACAAAGGAGGTACCCTGTGGCGCGCCCAGAAAACGCAGATAACCTTCACTGGTCTGATGGACCACCGCAGTCTCGTTCGATCCCGAGGCATCCAATGTACGTAACACACCTGCTAAATCTTCCGGATTTACAGGACCCGCCTGAGCACTGGCCACCATCGGCAGCCCCAAACTCAGCAACCCTGTCAATACGCTTACTAGCAGCAATCGGAGGCTCTTGTTCCCCAATGCGCACATAAGTACATCCTCTCTCAAAAATATGATTCCAGCAACGATCACCAAACTGGACCGCGTCCAACTACACAAACAATACACGACCCTTAAGCCCTGCATCTATTCTATCGG
>CALAXS010000661.1 GCA_937895305.1 uncultured bacterium | reverse complement strand
ACGGTGACTTTAATTAACTTGTCATTCCCAACTTGATTGGGAATCTCCCCAACGGTATCCCAATCACCAGTCGAAGTGTGGACCAGTATTCCTCTCATCCCCATGCTTATTGACTGTGCGGCTCCGCACCGTGGGAATGCATACTCAACCAAGTTTAACATGAGGCCCCAACCTACCCGTCATTGCGAGGAGCGCAGCGACATGGCAATCTAGCTTGGCCCAGATGACTACACAGTAGCAACGATGACTTTAATTAACTTGTCATTCCTGCGGAGGCAGGAATCTCCGCGTCAGCATGCTTTACCTGAGTAGGGACAGAGGGCGTAGCATTTCCTGTCGAACGCGCCTGTTTTCCGGAGCAGAGCTCCGGCCTATGCATTCACACGCAGAGCATGGGAACGAGGACCAAGCTAATGCCTGCCGTGCTACGGCCTCTGCATCCTCCGCGTCTCTGCGTTAAGTATTGGCGTTTATTTCACTTGCAACCCACCCTACGAAAAGGCGTCGAAGTTAGGTTCGCGGCGTTCGGCAAAGGCACTAAAGGCTTCCGCCGCTTCAGGCGATACGAGTCGCGCCATAAACTCCTGTCCTTCTACCTTCATGGCTTCAGCAATCGCCTGTGCAGATCCACGACGAATAAGGGACTTGGATAAACGAAGTGCCGCAGGAGGCTGCTTCGCCAACGTTGTCGCTGCTTTCAATGCTGCATCCAGGGCTGCACCAGCGTCCGTGATTTCATTGATAATCCCGTATTCCTTCGCCTTGTCCGCAGTGAAGACCTCACCCAGCAAAAGGAGCTCGGATGCACGTGTGGTACCCATGATGGCGGGTAGCAAATAACTCGATGCTGCTTCCGGACACAGGCCGAGGTTCACAAAAGGCATGCGAAATTTGGACGCATTACCGGCATAAACCAAATCACAGTGCAAGAGCAGGGTTGTGCCAATCCCGATAGCATTGCCTTCCACCGCCGCGATAAGCGGTTTGGTGAAGGCGGGCAGAATTGCGAGAAATTGCGCCACTGGACTGGAATCGTCGGAAGGGGGTGCAGTCATGAAATCCATGACATCGTTACCACTGGTGAAGCACTCTTCGCTCCCTGTGATGATGACGGCACGCACCGCATCATCTGCTTCGGCAGCTTTCATGGCATCAACCAAAGCCTGATACATGGCCACCAACAAGGCATTTTTTTTGTCGGGGCGGTTCAGGCGGAGGATCTGGATACGATCCTGAATTTCTACAGTAATGGTTCCATCGGCGAGTTCTTGCATCTTTTCTCTACTCCTGTATTGTCCGGTGCATTGCACACCATAGCAAAGGATCCTAAGCGGGAGGCAGTATATACCGAACGTTAGGTATTTGCAAGCGACACTGGGGGTTGACAACAAACCGTCTCCCGGAGTTTACTGGAGTGCGGATTCATTTGGGCAGTCTGGTATACGATTCTTAGGAGCATCCCCATGAAATTTATAAGTTCAAAGGCACTTAAGCGCTTACATATAAATAGCTTAGTGATAGTAGCCCTGTTGTTTTGCGGTACAGCATTGGCAGAACGGCCCTGGGTCTATGTAACCGATCAGGCGGCCCAACCCTTCGTGGCTGCCACAAAACGGGTACAGGAATCGCTGGATTATCTTGGCAGCAGCCTGAATGACAAAGACAATAAGGCCCTGCGTGCCCTGCTTGAAGGGGAAGCCAACGAAGCCACCTTGAAGGCCATCCAGGATATTCTTGACCCCTATTGCCTCGCTTCTATTAACATCAACCCCGAAGCCCGCGTGAAAGTTGTACCCGGTCCAGCAGCAGCGACGCTCATGCAAGGGGGATGGTCTACCTTCCTCGTGCGCGTCGAAAATGAATCCGGTACACGCGCTGTCCTGGAAGCTGAGTCGCCCAACGCGGAACCCAGTATTCACCGTTCCTCCGGGTCCCCCAATCCCAAGGAAGAAAACCTGATACCCGCGGGAGAATTTGAAAAGCGTTTTCTGGAGTTACAGTTCTATACGAACCGTCCCATGCAGCCTGATCTCACCGGGCAGGTTCTGGAGTACCGCATTCTTCAAATTTATACCAATACCGTCGGTTCCCGCGAAGCTATGCTCGGTTTTCATGTGGGGCAGGGAACCCAGGACCTGGGTCACCGCAAGGCTATCCATGTACAGTTTGATTGTCAGCCCAGCGTCAAGGTGGTCCTCAAGGTGGAAGACTTTGATGGTGCTCCCGTCATGGCTTCATTCACTATCCGCGATAATATAGAGCGTATTGGTGAAGCAGGACGTCAGGACTATCGTTTTGATAAGGCGCGTAGTTCGGTCGATCAACGCCCGGGGTTGGAAGGTAAACCCCTACGGGGAATTTATCCCCTGCCTGCTCGTCGTGCCGCAGACAAAGATGAGTACCCGGATTTTTTCTTTCAACCCCAGGTCTATCGGCAGGATGGTGAGCATGTGTTTCTGCCGCCGGGTGCCTATGAAGTGACCTGGACCCGCGGTCCTGAATACATTCCCCAGACCCGTACCATCACCGTGCCCGAAGGAGTGAAGACCCACACCGAAACATTCAAACTCAAACGCTGGATCCACATGGCCGGTATGGGCTGGTACAGCGGGGATCACCATGTACATGCCGGGGGCTGTAGCCATTACGAGGCCCCGGAAGCCGGGGTGAAACCCGAGTCTATGCTGCGTCAGGCCATGGGGGAGGATCTGAATGTTTCCTGTATTTTGACCTGGGGTCCATGCTGGTACTATCAGAAGACGTTCTTCGAAGGCGACGTTAGTGCCTTGTCGACCAAGGACAATATCATTCGCTACGATGTAGAAGTTTCAGGATTCCCCTCGGGTCACGCAGGCCACCTTTCCCTGTTGCGCTTGAAAGAAGACGACTATCCCGGCACCACAAAAATCGAAGAGTGGCCCTCCTATACCCTGCCCATCCTCCAATGGACCCAGAATCAGGGTGGCGTCGCTGGATACTCCCACTCCGGCTGGGGGCTGGAACCCGTGTCTCCTACCGACGAGCTACCCAACTATGTCATGGCCAGGTTCGACGGTATCGGTGCGAATGAATACATCATGACCGTGACCCACGGTGCCGTAGACTTTATCTCCGCAGGCGATACACCCGTTCCGTGGGAACTGAATATCTGGTACCACACCCTGAACTGCGGGTACCGGGTGGCCATCAGTGGCGAGACGGATTTCCCCTGTATCTTTGATGAGCGTATTGGTCTGGCGCGCAGCTATGCCGAGCTGGGGGAGACCTTGAGCTTCGACAGCTTCTCCGAAAAAATACACGACGCCGCGGTTTATGTTTCTGATGGACGTTCCCACATCATAGACTTTCAAGTAAACGATGCTTCCATTGGCGTGGGGAACCATGAACTTAAAATCGATACGCCCGAAACGGTCAAGGTACATGCACAGGTGGCCTCGTACCTGCCAGAAGAGCAAGATCTGGGCGAACTGAAACTGTCCGCACTCGGGGCTACCGGGTCGCCCTACTGGAACGTAGAAAAGAGTCGCATTGAAGGTACCCGCCAGGTGCCCGTAGAAATACTGGTTAATGGTTATGTAGTGGAAACGAAAATTATCGAAGCGGACGGTGCCCTGAATACTATCGATGTGGAGGTGCCGATACAGCAATCCAGTTGGGTCGCTATGCGCGTTTCCTATAGCGCTCACACCAATCCGATCTATGTGTTGGTAGACGACAAGCCCGTGCGGTCTTCCAAACGCAGCGCCCTTTGGTGCCGTGCCTCCGTTGATCGCTGTTGGGAGATGAAGCAAGGGAGCATCCGGGCGGACGATCATGCTTCTGCTACGGCCGCTTACGATCATGCCCGTAAAGCCTATGACGACATCATCGCAGCGTCCTATGATGACCTGGATGCGGGGGGTGTGGGTGTGCACCTCGTCTATCAACACGCACTCACCGTCCCCGAAGGGGGCCAGGTCGTCACGGTGGAATCACCCGATGCGTTACGTACGGATGGCTGGTCCAAGGTAGGCGGGAAAGCCAGTAGTTATGAGGGATTCTATTACTGGTGCCATAAAGGCGAAGGACGTAAGCGTTTTATCTGGGATGCACCCGTCGAGAAAAAAGGGACCTATGAAGTGCTGGTCTGGACCCCGGAAAAGCCCGGTGGTATTGTCTCCAAAGAAGCACCCTTCACCATTTACCACAGCGGTGGCGAAGACACGGTCAAAGTGGACCAGAACACCAACATCGAAGCCTGGACCTCCCTCGGTACTTATAGCCTGGATGGCATGAGCAAGGTGGAGTTGAGTGATAATTCAGATGGACGCGTCATAGCCGAGGCTGTTGTGTTCGTACCAACAGAATAGTGCTTGCACTATTCTGTGCGAAGGTGTATAAGAAACTCACTGGTGAGAATGATTCAACAAAAGGAGGTTATTAAATGAAACACATCAAAAAAATCAGCTTGGAAACGACACCCGAAAAGGCGCAGTCGTTATGGGATTGCATTAACTTCGTACTTCAGGGTGGTGCCATATTCGGTGAAGATAACAGCTTCGTCGATTGTGTCGAATGTATGCTGGGCAAAGATAGTTGTGGTAGTGGTAGTGGTGGCTGATAATGGAAAGCTGATTAAATTTACTTGCCCGCTACGAATCCCGTAGCGGGTTTTTTTATTGCACCATGCTTCCCGTGTTCGCCGTCCAACGCACGCGCATTTTCTCCAGGCGTTTCGTATACTTCGGGATTTCTGCGAGGTTGGTTGTTTCACCGGGGTCGTTTTTCAGATCATACAACTCTTCATAGCCTTCTTGGCTCAATACGTAGCGGATATACTTCCAGTTATCCGTTCGGATGCCCTCACTTGCAGGTATGGGGTTTGCCCGATCATGACCAAAGTGATGCTCAAAGAAACATTCATCCCGTGTCGTGTGTTTACCCGGAGTGAGTGCAGGGACGAGCGACTGTCCATCCATACCCTCCGGTACACTCAACCCCGCCAGGTCCAGCAGCGTGGGGGCCAGGTCAATATTCAACGTCATGGCATCGCGCGTAGCCGGCCGTTCCCCAACGGGAATACGCGGATCATGAATAATCAACGGTCCCGCCAGCGATTCATCATGCAAGAGCCACTTCCCAGCCAACCCCCGATCCCCCAGATAAAAGCCATGGTCCGACGTATACACTACGATGGTGTTTTCCGCCAGCCCCTCTGCTTCCAGGGTCGCACGAATCGCAGCTACTTGATTATCAATCCCGCTGATGAGACGGTAGTACCCTTTCACCGAAGTCTGATACATTTCCGGTGTCGCAAAACGTTTCTCCCAGCGCACCCGGTTTTCTGAGGTGCGGATGAACTCCGGCAACGCATTAAAATACGCGGGGTCACTCAACGGCGGATCAGGAATTGTTACATCCGCATAGAGCGATTCCAGCTTCGGGTCATAGAGAAATTGTCGCGGATCCTGATCCTGCACATGGGGTGCCTTGAAGCTGACCGATAACGCAAAGGGTTTGTCCCTCGGCGCGTTCGTGATAAAGTCCACCGCCTGCTCGCCCATGACCGTAGTCAGATGTACCGTAGGATCCTGCTTGTCCGGGAAGTACAAGCCCTGACCCGGAAAGCCATGCCATACATCAAAATCAGCCTCACGCAATTCACCGCCAATGCCCCACTTGCCAATGAAGCCCGTGTAATACCCTGCATCGCGTAGTACCGCCGGATAGCACTGACTCCACTGTGTATCGGTAAAGGGATCCTTAAACTCAGTAAGGCCATGAGTCTTCACAAACTGCCCCGTAAAAATACTCGCACGACTCGCATAACAAATCGGCGTCGTGATGTAATGCCGCGTGAAGCGCGTGCCCTCACTTGCCAACTGGTCAATCGCTGGTGTCTCGATAATCCGATTCCCCGAACACCCCAAGGCATCCGCCCGCTGATCATCACTCAACAAAAAAACAATATTCGGCGCGGTCGCTTCTGCATACCCCAAGGGCATGGCGCTACACGCAATAATAGCGACAACGAAAGCTCTATAAATCATTACAAGACTACTCCCAAGTGTTGCGCATCATAGTGCAGGGCAAAGAGGGGGAAAGGCAAATGGCTGCATGCCCGAATCATCCAAGGCACGACTATCCCTCATAAGAAAACGGATCCTCAAGGGACTCATGCCCCTTGGGATGTGCATCCTGATGCTGCTTTGGCTCCAGGTGTGTCGTGATCTGCACCTTGTACTTTGGAAAGGCTGCCTCTATCTGCTCCTCAATCCGCGTGACCTGCGCATGGGCCTCATCCAACACCATGTTCCCTTCAACCAAAATATGCACCTGAATCCAGAGCAAGTCATTACTGACCCGATGCCGCAATTGATGGTAATCCTGGATATGACCCGCCTCCCGTGCTTCCCGCAACAGCCCAAGAATCGTCTCCGTCATCTCCGGATCCGCCTCATCCAGCAAACCCCGGAAAGCCTGATAGATGAGTTTGAATCCGCTATAGAGAATGTTAATACCCAAGGCGAGGGCCACCAGCGGGTCGAGCCATAGAATGCCTGTAATCCAGACCAGGCCCACGCCTATCAGCACCCCCACACTGGTCCACATATCTGTCAATACATGCTTGCCGTTGGCGACCAGGATGAGGGTGTTGTGCTTCTTGCCAATATGAATAAGCCCAAAGCCCAGAATCAGATTTACCAGAGTCAGTGCCCCGGTAATGAGTAGGCCCCAGCCCAACTGCTGCAATTCCGCGCCATAAATGAGGGCTATCACAGACTGATAGACGATGAGGAGTGCCGCACAAAATATCAATGCACCCTCAAAACCCGCAGAAAAATAGGCAACCTTGCCATGGCCATAGGGATGCTTCTGGCTCACCGGGCGTTGCGAAAACCACAGACTCCATACGGCAATACCTGTTGCGAAGATGTGGACCACCGACTCTGCCGCATCAGAAAGGATAGCTGCGCTACCCGTAATGATATAGGCACTAATCTTGCCCACGAGCATGAGCACAGCGACTGCCAGACTGCAGCGCATAGCAAATTTTGGCCAATCCATCAATAGTTCCTCTGTACTGTTTGTAGCACAACTGATGTCAAAAAAAAATACGGAAAATACCCCAAAGTGGTCAAAGACGAGCAAAAGCGCACAACGACACAGGACAGATGTGTTCATCTTTGTTCAAGAGATGTGGTATGCTGAACAATACTGCTCTACACAGGTGCGTACTAAGCTAATACATACTAGCCACTTAGAACGGAAAAAGGCAAGTAGTGTAATTCGGCATAGAAGATGCTCAGCATACAGCACGATGCACTATGCCTAAAAAGGGAATGGGATGAAGCCGACCTTGTATTCAACATTTATGGAGAACGATGCCTGGGTGCGTGCCCTGGTTGAGTCTGCTGTAGATGCCATCATCACCATAGATGAGTCTGGTGCCATTCAATACGCCAATCCATCCACCGAAAAATTGTTTGGCTATACCCCCAATGAGCTACAGGGCAAAAACGTTCATATACTCATGCCATCACCCTACCATGAACAGCACGATGGCTACCTTGAGAATTACCGCGCTACCCAACAGAAAAAAATTATTGGCATCGGCCGCGAAGTTCGCGGACGGCGTAAAGATGGCAGCACCTTTCCCCTCTACCTTTCTATCAGCGAAGTCATCGTGGACCAGCACCGCATGTTCACGGGTATCTTGCGTGACATTACCAAAGAGAAACAATCACTGGAAGAGCAAGTACGTTTGCTGGGCGAGCTCAAGGAGCGGAACAAAAAAATCACCTGCCTCTATAGTGTGGGTGAAGTGCTCCGGGCGAGTGACTCTGAGGAACGACTGTTCCACCGTGTGGTGCAATTAATTCGACCTGCCTGTAATCGACCGGAACTTTCCCGGTCCCGAATCTTTTTTGATGAGCAGTGCTATCACGAAGCCGAGTTTAAAGAGACGGATTGGTCTATCAGTGCCACCTTCGTCGTGGCGGGTCGGCGCCGTGGACAGATTGAGGTGCACTACTCAAAAGAATGGTATTTGCCCGGTGCTGAACGCTTGCTGGAAGAGGATCGTAACCTCATCGAATCCATAGCGCGGACCATGGGGGACAGCATCGAACTGCGCGATGCCGAAGCGCAGGTGATACAGGCCTCCAAACTGGCTTCAATCGGGGAATTGGCAGCAGGGGTGGGCCACGAGATTAATAACCCGGTCAACGGCATCATGAATTGTGCAGATATTCTCATAAAACTTACTCAAGATAATACTAAAGAGCGTCAGTATGCGGAACTGATACGTCGGGAATCGGATCGTATTGCAACGATTGTTCGTAACCTGCTGACCTTTTCACGACAAGAGCGGGAACAACACAGCTTGGCCCGTCTCTACGATATTATCAATGCAGTACTTACCCTTAGTGAAAAGAAAATTTCAAAATCCCACATAAAACTGGATGTAAATGTCCCGAAAGATTTACCCCGGGTTAAGTGCCGAAGTGAACAGATTCAGCAAGTTGTGATGAACCTGATTATCAATTCAATTCATGCGTTGGACGACAAACATGAGGGCAAGCCTGGTGGTGAAGATGGACCGCCAATGGAAGCCAAATTACTTAAAATTTACGCGCAAGAATTTATCCGCATGGGCCGCCCGTTTGTCCGGCTGTCGGTGGAAGACAACGGTATTGGTATAGCACCGACCCATCTGGAACGTCTCTTCGATCCTTTTTTCACCACCAAGGGGCGGGACAAGGGGACTGGCCTGGGACTGTCGGTATCGGACGGTATCATCAAGAGTCATGGTGGTGCCATACGCGTTGAATCAGAGCAGGGTGTATTTACACGGTTTAATGTTGATTTGC
>CALAXS010000660.1 GCA_937895305.1 uncultured bacterium | reverse complement strand
GACCCACGCCATCCTCATCAGTCGACCCTTCTGGATGTGGGGCGCGGAAATAGGTACGGAATCAGTAGCGTTGTACTGCTGGGTGCTGGGGGTGTGGTGTTTGTATCGGGGGGTGACAGGTGCGGGTTGGTTGCGAATGGCATGGCCGTTGCCGCTGGCGGTTTTATGGTTGGTGCGGCCTGAGGGGATGTTCGTGTATGGTGCTGCGTTGTTGCCTGTGCTGGTGTTGGGCAGGGGCAAGGTATTGCGCGCGTTACTGCCCTATGGGATTGTTGGGGCCGGGGTGTTGGTGTTTAGTTTGTTCTTTAATCAGTGGGTAGCGGGGGAAGTTTCGGCGAATTATCGGGTGGGCTTTATCGTTGAAGAATTTGATGTGTTCCGTTTTGTGAGCACGAGTTTGAAAACGGTGACCGAAGTGTTGCCCATCATGCTGGGACCGGTGTTGTTGCCGTTGATTGGGGTGGGGCTGTTCATGCAGCCCAGTGAAAAGCGCAAGCTGCCCTTGGAGCTTGTGTTGCTTTATTTTGCGCTGGTGCAGTGGGTGGTCACGCTACCCGTATTGTCGCCTGCGCCACGGTATTTAATGGCACCCATAGTGGTATTGAGTTTGTGGGCAGCGGCGGGTGCGGTGTTGATTGGTGCACGCTGGAAGTCTCATGACCTGGGTAGACGGGTATGGTGGATGCCAGGTGTGGTGGCGGTCGGGTTTATGGTGGTGGGTATGGTTACGACCTTGGGTGCGGAGCATGTGGGGCGTCGACCACGGGAGCCCTATGAGTATAAGGTTGCGGGGTTATGGATGAAGGAAAACCTGGAGCCAGGATTGATTTTTAGCAGGAAACCTCAAGTGGGATTTTATGCGGATATGGCGAGCACGGGTCCGGCGCTGGAGGATTCGTTGGAAGAAGCATTAACACGGGCGCAAGATGCGGGGGCAAAATATCTGGTGGTGGATGAGCGCTATGGGCTGGCGAGTATGCGAAGGTTATTAAATCCTGATGATGCACCAAAAACGTTGGTGCCACTGGAGACGTTTGACTTGTATCCAGAGGCGCGGGTGGTGGTCTATAAACTGGTTGGTGAGTGATGCGGACGTTGGTGGTGCACACAGGGGGGATTGGGGATCTGGTGCTGGCGTGTCCAGCCATCAAAACGTTGGGGGATGCAGCGTCTATTACTTTGGCTGGTGATGTGTCCCGTCTTCGTTTGGCGGTGGATGGTGGAGTTGCAGGAGAAGCGGTGAGCCTGGATAGTCTGGATTTCCATACGGTGTTTTCTACTCCGAGCAAGAAACTACTAACTGCGCTAGCGGTTTTTGAGCGTGTGGTGGTGTGGATGAAGGATGGGGATGGAACGATTGCAGGGGTGATCCGAGGGTGTGGGGTTGGTGATGTGCGTTGCTTCGCCGGGGTGCCGCCGGAAGATTGGGTGGGTCATGCTTCGGCGTATTTTCTGGATTGTCTGGGTGAAGCGGGGGTGAATAATTTTCGGTTGGGCCTCTCCCCCACTTCCGGGCCGGATATTTTAATGCAGCCGGGTAGCGGGAGTATGAAGAAGAATTGGCCACTGAATAATTTCGAAGCGTTGAGTGAAGCATTGATAGCGCAGGGCCATGGCGTGGGCTGGTGTGTAGGGCCAGCAGAGGAGTCAATCGCCGTGCCGGAAGGCGTCGAAGAATTTCGGGAGGTGGATTTGGTGACGGTGGGTGGGATGCTGGCGGGGGCGCAGTGTTTTGTGGGGAATGATTCAGGATTGGGCCATGTGGCTGCGACGGTGGGGTGTCCAGTGGTGTCGATGTTTGGGCCTACAGATCCGGCGGTGTGGGCACCGTGGGGTGCGCAGGTGGTGCGGGGTCATAGGGATGAATGGCCAGCCGTGGATGCGGTGCAAGTGGCAGTGGATAGGTTAAGGCGGGGGGGTAGAATTATTTACAACGCAGGGTCCCATTACGAGACCCAAGCGGAATGGCAAGGGATGTGAGTCAAGAAAGTGGCCGTCAATACATTTTACAATCGAAAAAAACTCCCCGGTCCTGGAGCAAATACCTTATTAAATGGCTGGCTGTAAAAAAAGTCGCCTACCTATACCTGGTCAAATTGCGGGGAAAGACTTTGCGCCAGGCTATGCACGCGATACGGATTATTGATGTTCTGCCACATACTCTTTCAGAACCGTATTGATACGAGATTGCCAGCCTTTACCGTCTTCCTTAAAGTGGCTGAGAATGGCAGGATCAAGCCGTAGTGTTACCTGCTGCTTCGGGTTTTCGGTCTTGGGTCTCCCAGGACCTCGCTTAAAGGCCTCGACAACATCGGGCATGACGTCTTTCATGCGCTGAGCACGTTTAAAATCCTTTTTAGTCCATTCTTTATTTGGCATCGTATAGTCTCCTTTCTTTTTCGTGTGCCCTCCGAAAGCTGATGACCCGGACAAGATCGCCGCGCAGGGTGAAGGCAACACCGTAAGGCTTGTTATCTTCGCCATAAACAAAGGCGCGGTAGCGTATTTCGCCATAGTCTTGTCGGTCATCTTCAACAACAAGGGCATTGTCCCAGTCCAGATGCTGCACGCTCTCAAAGCGTAAACCGTGTTCAGCCATGTTGCTTTTGTCTTTATCTGGATCAAATTCAATTTCTAGCATATTTATTGTAACTACATAATTTAAATGTGTCAATAAGATTCTTCTGCTATGCGCGTGATCTGGATTATCAATAACCCTGATTCTCCCTGCAAGCGGGAAGTGCTTTTCTGTGGGCACACGATCCAGGTTGAGGACTGTGCAAGCAGAGAACATCTATTCGTAGATGGCGAATTACAACATGAAAACTACAGCTTTGGCCTTCGCAGTGTTGACAGTAGATAAATTTACTTAGTTGGGACTAAATCGGTGATAACGCCCTTTGAGAAAGAGGGAGAAAATGCGGGGAATGTAGGGGTGGTGAATCTCGCTTAAATCCTGGTCCAGTTCGATGTTTTCCTGGGCGACGTAGGTCTGGCTACCCCCGTCAACAAGAACATGGTACCAGGGCTGGTTACGATTGGGGTGGGTGCGGTTGCGTTCGTACCAGGTGTTGGATGCGCAGCAGGTGTCATCAATCTGAATCACCACGCCACGATAGTCGTATCGGGTGTGGTGCACGATTTGTCCGATTTCGTAGTTTGGCACAGGGCACTCCTTGTTTAAATAGTATAGCGTATCTTTGTCGATTTTGGCTCATCCATCCCCAGTTTTAAATACAGACCTGGTTTCAAATTATTCCGTAGTGATTATGCCCTTTATTTACAGTGTGAATCATTGCGAGCACGAGATTGCCGCGTTACTCACTACGTTCGTGCCTCGCAATGACGCACTTTGCCAGTGGGGCGGAATAGAAGTCTATGATGTTGCAATACGTTGTTTGTCGCCTGCCCGGCAAGGGTCGTCATTGCGAGATGAGCGCAAGCGAGGCGTGGCAATCTCTTGGTCCCATTTACTCAAACTGGGGATGGGTGAGCGATTTTGGGGATGAAATTGACAAGGTATTCTGCTAAAGTGGTTGTGGTGGAGTTGGTGTATTTTTTGTGGGTGAACGCATGGGGATTAAAGGGGTGCTTACGATGAAAACACGAATGTTGCTGGTAGGTCTTGCTGTGGTGTTGATAGCACAGGTGGGATGGGCTGCGCCCTATGAGGCGAATTGGGAATCGCTGGATAGTCGTGCTACGCCGGGGTGGTTTGAAGATGCCAAGTTCGGTATTTTCATCCATTGGGGGCCCTATTCTGTGCCTGCCTGGTCACCCAAGGGGACGTATTCGGAGTGGTATCAGCACTGGCTTCAGGAGGAGAAGCTGTTTGGGAGTGGTCAATATAGTGGCAAGGAAGTGGCCGAGTTTCATAAGGCGACGTATGGCGATGCGGATTATTATGCATTCGGGGAACAGTTCACGGCGGATTTGTTTGAGCCGGATCGTTGGGCTGAGTTGTTTGAGCAGGCGGGTGCGAAGTATATCGTAATCACAACGAAGCATCATGACGGTTTTTGCCTGTGGCCGAGTAAGGAGGCCAATGACCGGGGCTTTGCATGGAACAGTATGGAGGTGGGTGCGAAGCGCGATTTGATTGGTGATTTGACGAAAGCGGTGAAAGCGACGGAAGTAAAGATGGGCTTTTATTATTCTTTGTATGAGTGGTATCACCCGCTTTGGGGTGGTCGCATTAAGGAGCGGGACCGGGAACGTTATGTGGCAGAACACATGCATCCGCAATTTAAGGATCTGGTGATGCGGTACAACCCCGATATCATGTGGGGCGATGGCGAATGGGCTATGGCATCAGAGGCATGGCGTACACCTGAACTCAT
>CALAXS010000659.1 GCA_937895305.1 uncultured bacterium | reverse complement strand
ACATCGCTGCCGTTCAGGACTCCATAAATATTGGTTACCTGCAGAGTATCGTTATGGGGAAGTGCTTCATGACATAGATTTTAATCTCAGATACAAATCTGCGGTAGTATTACTGGATTGGGTTGAGGGAAATTGGAATGATTTTCGCAAAGCTCAATCGGCTTAACTATAGAACTCGTTCCCATGCTCTGCGTGGGAATGCATAGGAGTTAGAAAGTGGGCAGAAGCCGCTATCACTTCATCGATGTCACCCAACCCCACTTGATGACGTGCACTGTACTGCACTGGTTGCCTGTGTTTACGCGTGTGGAAACGACGGCGATTCTCCTGGACTCATTGGTCTTCCTGAGCAAAGAGGGCCTGAAGGTCTATGGCTATGTCATCCTTGAGAACCACCTGCATCTGGTTGCCCAAAGTGATGATCTGCAACGCGACATGACGCGATTTAAATCACACACAGCAAGGCAGATGCTATATTTTCTGAAAGAGAATAAGGTGCACACAATTCTGGAGCAGATGGAGTTTTATAAAAAAGCGCACAAGACCGACCGGGAGCTTCAGTTTTGGCAAGAAGGTGTGCATCCTGAAGTCATTCAAGGTGATGACATGATGCGTCAGAAGCTGGAGTACATGCATAACAACCCGGTGAAACGAGGCTATGTGGATGAGCCGGAGCATTGGCGGTATTCGAGTGCGCGAAATTATGTTGGGCGTGATGATGCGCTTTTGGATGTGTGTAAGGACTGGTAAGGGGATATGCATTCCCACGCGGAGCATGGGAACGAGGCGGGTATCACCCGCTTGCAATAGGGCTACCGCCAGCCACCTGCTGGTTTTCCATTCGTCGTGATGATATGCACTTCGTGGGCGTGGTGTGTGGGGTGGAAGAGTTCCCAGGTAACTTTTTTGTCGGGGGTGACCTGAAAAATGCGGGGCATCTTGGCGTCGCGTTGGGCGTAGGAGCAGATGATGGCGTCGCCGTTGGGGAGGCGTTGCGCGCCACAGGGGTCGGCGAGGCGTCCGTCTACGTCGTCGTTGTTCAGGCTCCAGACCACATCGCCCTCGGGGTTATACACGGCCACATTGTTCGAGTGGGTGAGGTTGACGTGGAAATTGCCGTCGGGCATTTCGATAGCGGTGAAGGGCCAGGGGTGTGCGTCGGCACCACCGAACTGGGGCAGGTCGGTCTTGAAGTTTCGGACGACTTCGCCCTTGGGCGTGTATTCCTTGACCTGGAATGCGAAGAGATGGGGGACTATGTAATTGCCGTTGGCCCGCTTCCGTGCCATGCGCGTCTGCATGTGGTTATTGTCGGTCTCGGGCTGGAGGGGCACGTCGATGGCGATGTCGCCGTCGGGCGTGACTTCGATGAGCCGCGCCTTGGGCCCCAGCTCGGTGATCATGGTGTTGCCGTTTTCCAGACGAATAGCGGTGGAGAGCTCGGCGTTGTCTTCGGAAAGTTTATAGGACCACACCGTCTTGCGGGTGCCCGCCTTGAATTCACGGACCCAGTTGGCAGCAGTGATGAGGAGGTTACCGTTGTCGAGTTGATAGCCGTCGCGGGTCTGTTCTTTCAGTTCCCAGACGACTTCGCTCTTCTCGTTGATGAGCTGGGTACCTGCCGACCCGGTGAGGAGGAGGCTATGGGTGATGCCAGTCTCCGAGACCTGGCGGATGCCGCTGTCGGCGGCGTGCACGTGTAGTGGAACACCCAACAAGAGGAAGCTGAGGATTGAAAAGAGGGTGGTACGTTGAATGCGATTGCCCATGATGCGTTGCCCTTTGCAGTTATGGTTGAGGGAGCATTAAAGCATAAAGGCGGGGGAGGTGTCACGCAAAGCCGCTAAGGCGCAAAGGAAAGGGGAAGAGGAAGAGGGACTTTTTGCCACAGATTACACAGATTTACACAGATTGGGAAAGAGGAAGATGGAATATAGTAGACAGGTACTACTGGGTCCAGTTTGGGGTGCGTTTTTCGACGAAGGCGCGCATGCCTTCTTGTGCGTCGTCGCTGGTGCGGATGGCGACATGGAGTTCCAGGGCGGCGTTGAGGTCATCGGCGATGGGACGTTGGTGTAGCTGGTCGAAGAAGGCCTTCGTGGTGGCGATGGCCTGGGGGGAGCCTTTGAGGAGTTTGTCGCAGTAGGTCTCCACGGCATCGTCGAGCATGTCATTGGGCACGGCGCGGTTGATGAGGTTGTGGGCCTCGGCGCGTTCCGCGTTGATGATTTCCCCGGTGAGGAGGAGTTCCCGCGCGAAGCGTTCAGAGACCTGGCGACGGAGAAAGGTCATGACGAGACCCGCCACGAGACCACGGTGTACTTCGGGATAGCCGAACTTACAGTCCATGGTGGCGATAGCGATATCGCAGCAAGACATGAGGCCCGCACCCCCGGCGATAGCTGCACCATGCACGGCGGCGATGGTGGGCTTGGGCGCTTCGTAGAGCGCCTGGAGCGCACGGGACACGAGTTGTGCGGATTGATGCGCCACCTCCGGGTCACCCGCCTCCTTCAGGTCGAGACCTGCGCAGAAGACAGGGCCATTACCGCGCAGGATAATGACGCGAACAGCGTCGTCGGTGCTGGATTTGTCCACGGCATCGCAGAGCGCGGTGAGCATGGGGATGTTGAGGGCGTTGCGTTTGTCGGGACGATTGAGGATGATGGTCGTGATGCCTTCATCGGTCGTGGTGACTTGGACGAGTTCACTCATGACGGGGTCTCCCTTAATGCGCTCTAATCGCGTTGCTTCAGTTGGTCGAGATCCATACCGAGTCGTTTGTCGAGTTTGAATTCGAATTCGAGGAGGGCCTGGCCGAGGGTCTTGCCCTGGGCGTCGATACGAAGACTCCGGCTACCGCCCCCCGCGAGGACCTGGGGCAGGATGAAGTTGAATGCGTTCAGGTTGGGCAGTTCATAGCGGGTGATTTCGCCGGGGTCGAGGGGCGCGAAAAATTCAGCCACCTTGTCCGCCGTGAGGCTGTGATAGAGAAAGTTGTAGCCTTCCTTGTTGTAGGCCAGGATGCCAATGTTGGCACCCGTACCCTTGTCGCCGGACCGCGCGTGGGCTATTTCACCGAGTCGGATTTTCATGATGCGTCTCCCTGCGTCAGGAGTTCAGTGTGAACGGTGACTTTATCCTTCGCGATGAGGCAGGGCCAATAAGCGAAGACCGGGGAAGGCTTGGGGCGACCCGCAGCATACCCCGTGGTGCCTTGAGGACCGGAAGTGACGAGGGGCGCGATTTCCTTCGCAAAACGAACAACCGCCTCCTTGCGCTGGTCGGCTACCGCGATACGGAGGACACACTCGCGGAGTTTCGGCGCGTCGAGGACGTCCTTCACGACGGCATTGGCCCCAATGACTTCGATGTTGCTGCGGTCGTATTCAAAACCCGCGCGCTTAAGTTTCTGGAGGACGATGTCGCCGCAGCGTTCCGCCTTTTCCTGGGCATCACGCCCGAAGATGGTGAGCATGCCTTGTGCCCAATAGCCATCGGCATAGGTAGCACTCACCTTGTATGTGTCCGTGGGCGCAGCCCCCGAAGCGTTGGTGACTTCCACACGGTCTGTATCCATTTTGCTGACCTGCAACGTGGTGAAGTCTACCTTGCAGTCGGGGCTGATGTAATTACACGGGTCGCCAATCTCGTAGAGGAGCTGTTCCTTCACCGTGGCTTCTGTGACATTGCCGCCCGTGCCGTCGGGTTTGGTAACCACGAGGCGACCATCTTCGTAGACCTCGACGATAGGGAAGCCGATGTTCACCGGGTCCGGAATATCGAGCCAGTCTGTGGAGATACCGCCACAGGCCTGGGTGCCACATTCGAGAATGTGCCCGGCGATGGTGCCCGCAGCCAGCTTGTCGTAGTCGTCATCGGCCCAGCCGAAGGCGTGCATACACGCACCGAGGGTAAGGCTGGGGTCGGCGACGCGGCCCGTGAGGACGATGTCTGCACCGAGGGCCAGGGCTTCCACCACGCCATCGGCTCCGATGTAGGCGTTGGCGGTGTTGAGCTGGTCGGCGATAGCACTGGCCGGCTGGTCCGATTCCCAATTCCGGTAGGTGTCACAACCAGGATCGGCCTGGAGCAATTCGAGCACGTCGTCGCCCGTGACGAGAGCGACCTTCTTGTCGGTGATGCCATGCTTCGCCAGCGCAGCGAGGGTCGCCTCGGCACAGGCGCGTGGGTTGAGGCCCCCTGCGTTACAGACGATCTTCGTGGTGGAGCCTGCTTTCCAATGGGGCACGAGAGAGTCGATGACGTTGATGAAGTCCCGCGCATAGCCCGTTTCCGGGTCGCGGGATTTCTGCATGGCCATGATGGATAGAGACACCTCGGCGAGATAATCGAGGGTCAGGTAGTCGAGCTGGGGGTATTGCTCGATGAGACGCGCCGGGGCGTCGGGGCTGTCGCCCCAGAAACCTTGCGCGTTGCCTATGGTGATGAAGTTGGACATGTGGATTATTTAACCACAAAGAGCACAAAGGACACAAAGAGATGGCACGCAAAGCCGCTAAGGCGCGAAGAAGAAAGAGTGGGAGGGGGAATAACCACAGAGGCCACTGAGAGCACAGAGTGGGGGAGGGAGAGCAGGCAATAAGGTACAAAGAGCGATGACCTACCTTACCCGTCATTGCGAGGAGGCTCCGCCGACGCGGCAATCTTCCATGAGAAGGCTATG
>CALAXS010000658.1 GCA_937895305.1 uncultured bacterium | reverse complement strand
GCTTTGAAACTCTATTTATGATATTATGGTCCAGAATAGGGTTAAGTGTATTTTATGCCTGCAATTTGGGGATTGCACCCTCAGGGTAGGCCAGTTCATGTCGGGGGACAAGCGATGAAGTCGGGTTACAAATTGAGCCTACTTATAGTACCTATGGTGGTCCTTAGCAGTTTCACAACCGCCCAGGGGCAAGATATATCCTTTGACCGGGCCAAATGGATCTGGCACCCGGCTGTTTCCGGTGAAACCGATGGCAATTACCATGCTGGAGTGCGCTATTTCCGAACCGATATTTCCATTCCCGAGAGTCCCACACTCAGCGCTGCCGAACTCATCATCAGCTGCGACAATCTATTCGTCCTCTATGTAAACGGTAAACCCGTCGCTGAGAGTGGTACAGAGGGCAACGATTGGCAAAGTCCGAAACGGTTCGACCTCACCAGCCTGCTATCACCCGGTCGTGCAGTGATTGCCGTCGAAGCCTTCAACACGCTGGATGGCCCATCCGGTCTGCTGGTGAAATTAGTGACTCGTTTGGAGGACGGTAAAGAAAAATCCCTCCGTTCAGACGGTCGCTGGAAGAGTAGCAACATTGCGGTGAAGAATTGGGAGCAAAGCAATTTCGACGATCAGCAATGGTCTGCCGCCAAAGAACTGGGTGCCTATGGCATCGCACCCTGGAATCAGTTGAACATTCCCGACACGGCCACCCCTGCCAGAAAAGCTGCGGGTAAAGTTCACGAGCTTGTTGCGGATCTGGTTTCCACCAGTGCAGCGCAGACCGTAGTCACACAAGACCCGTCCGACGATTTTGCCTGGCCCGAAGGTATTGTTTTTGTCGGCGATGATTGTAGCCTCTACCGCCCCCCCGGCAACACAGGCGACTCCGCCATGGACAGCCTGAGTGTGACTATTTTCAATCCCCGCAAGTCACGCAGTTACCCCGAACACGATTTACCCGCGCCCATGAAAGTGGGTCGCAAGCTCATGGTACTGCGTCCGGGTCAAAACAAGGGTGAACCCACTGTGCTCTTCGATACGGGGGAAGGTGCGCTTGGTTCGCCGACGGTGTCTTACGACGGGGAATGGATTATTTTCTCCATGGTGGCGGAAGGTGACTCCTTCTTTAATCTGTACAAAATCGCGGCAACAGGTGGTGAACTGACGCGTCTGAGCGAAGGCCCCTTCTTCGACATTGAACCCGCAGAACTTCCTGACGGACGCATCGTATTTGTATCCACCCGTATGGGCACCTTCGAGGAATACCACAGCCCACCCGCACGCGCGCTCTATGTCATGAACGCCGATGGTACCGACATTAAGCCCATCACCAACACGATTATCTTCGACAACGAACCGGAAGTTATGGCCGACGGTCGCATCCTCTTTATCCGTTCCGACAATTTCTTTGACCGGGGAAAGGTGGAAACGCTGCTTCACGCGGTTATGCCCGATGGCACCAGTGGCTACACAGAATTCGGTCTCGATAATGGACCCGAATACGGTGGTCGTCTTCGCGCCAATTACTGTGGCAGTCCGACCCCCATGCCCGATGGTCGTGTGGCTTTTGTTTCCAGTGCGGGGATCACACTCGGTCGCGCGGGCCACACCCAGCAGCACCTCCAGCACCTGCCCCTGGAAGCGGGCGATGTGGCTGCCCTGCCCGATGGTCGTCTGCTCTGTACCGTGGCTCGTACGGTAGGGAAATCGATTGAGTACGACAACATCAACGTGCTCGACCCCGACTCGGACGGTGACCTGCTGTACGACGGCACCGAG
>CALAXS010000657.1 GCA_937895305.1 uncultured bacterium | reverse complement strand
CATTTCATGGAAACATGAAAACGCCGTAACATTTCAAACTGGGGATACATGAGCATTGTCTGAGCTGCTTAATGCACAACAGTATCACCTGCAGGATGAGTCGCAAGGGCAACTACTGGGACAACGCATGCATCGAGCGGTTCTCCAGCAGCATAGCAGCTAAAAATTCCACCCTTCGTATTGAAGAAATACAGGGTAGTCCCACATGTCAGACGCATCTTGTTTACCGGGTTTAATGGAGGTATAAAAACCACGGGGAACCTCGACGGGAGAACCATATCTCCTGTCCTGGCCCACGCGACTATCCCCCACTATGGCCCCAAGCAAAAAGGTCTCCTTCTTTTTGATAGCCCCCTTCACCAGTCCCTTGTACTTACCCTCTGTATGAAAGAAAGACGTATCACCATCTCCAAGTTTTAAATGGTCCAGCGCATCCATTGGCATCAGGTCAGCTTGAGTTAGCGGGTACTTGTCCTTAGTCGATGCCAGTGTTGCTGCATGAATTTCAGCTGCGCGATGATTGGCACTTCGCAGAAAAATAACCGGATGTACATCGGGACTAAAGGTCTCTGAATACTTAAGTGACCCGGACAGCTTCTCGCCATACACGGTTTGCTCATCCTTGGCCCAATGTTCCGGTAACACCGAATCATCCAGATAGTTCGTTGGTAGCAGCACATGAAAACAACCGCAGGTCTGTATCACATTGACCAGTACCGGCTCTTCTTTTTCGTTAATCGTCACGATGACCATGGAGCCGGTGTTGTATCCTTTGCCCCCATCGGTAGAAAACTTGTTCTTTTTACTCATTTCAAAGTGCACGCGATAAATCAGATTGGTGTACTTGTGAGTACTGCTTTCCCAATTGAGGACTTCGGTGTAATAGGTCGCCTGGGTGCTGTCCACATAAATGTCTTCCTCCTCTTGGTCATCATAGCGTGCTGACGGTGTACCGATCCGGTTATAGCTTTTACTGTACTCTTCTACAATAAAGACCGGGGCATACCGGACAAAGCGATCCGCTCTATCACCATCCAGGTAATATCCACGCATGTCGCTATAATCCATACGGGTGCCAGCACTTGGATCGGGAAGGGTACATGCTTCTGCACCCAGTAAAGAGATGACGACCATTGAGATTAAATTAAGAACCATTTTAAAACTCCGGGATTTTTATTGAATACAGGATTCAGGAAAAACTTCTTCGCGAAAAAAGAAACAAACTTAGTAACAACAAAAGTGTCAGTACATCACCCAAAGCAATGCCACCCGTCCCCGTCCTCCCACGTACAGGTGCTGAACAAGCGGCTATCGGCGGGTCAACTACACCATCCCCCTCGCCTTCTGTAGTGACAATCCCTTCACCTTCGCCTTCTGTAGTGACAATCCCTTCACCCTCCGTAAGTAGCACGCCTTCACCTTCACCCTCAATAGCGACAAATGGATTCACCATCACATTAACAACAAGGTCAGCAGTACCCGCCACATTACTGGCCCGTACCGTCACAGTATGCGCACCTTCATCCAGGGCTCCCGGCGTCCATGCCAATATCCCCGTCGTTTCATCCACCGTCATGCCTGCTGGCCCGGTCACGATGGAGAAAGTCGGTATGGGCGTACCCCCTGCATCCACATTATAAGTCCCTCGACTATCTACACTCAGTTCAAAAAGCTCCCCAGGCGGATTGTGATAGATAAAAGGTTCATCAAGTAATGGCACACTCACCGCATTACTCGAATTCGACACATTACCACTGGAATCTATCGCCCTGATTGCATACTTGGGTCGGTAATTTGCTGTTGGACTGGGATACACAGTCAGGGCACGTTCGAGAAGACCTTCCTGCGTTTTTCGCCAATGCCCTGGAAATCGATTGACCTTATGGTAGGTCCATAGCTCATAGCTCGTCACACCAACATTGTCGGCAGGTTCATCCCAAACAAGATCTCCGGATATAGCCGTAACATTCACTACTTCAAGGAGAGCTGGCGCTTCGGGTGATTCCAGATCAGCAGCTTCAATTGTGAAACTCTGCGTATCTGAACCCTTCACATTTGTTGCTGTAATAGTCACACTATGGGGCCCCAGTTGCTCAGGTGTTGGTGGCCATTGTACCGATGGCCCGGATTCAACCGTCATACCATAAGGCCTGGAAGTCAACGAAATACTCGGCACAGGCGTACCCAGTAAGGTCAAGGGGTAGGTGAAGGTATCCCCAAT
>CALAXS010000656.1 GCA_937895305.1 uncultured bacterium | reverse complement strand
GCCATGGATACGAACGCAGCTTTTACTGCTGTGTGCTGTAGCGAGGCGGTCATATTCGCCGTAATTCCCATGGCCGACACACCGCTCAATCCGATATTACCGTCACAAAAAGGCTGTGTAACAAGCCAGTCCAAGGTGTCTTGCGCATCGGCACGCGCATGGCTGAATGGGTAATATTCGCCACCGGATTTTCCCGTACCCCGACAACTCTGCAGTACATAGCTGTACTCCCCATCGGTATATCGCGATGGGGGCATAATGCTCACCATCATTGAAAAGGGGTAAGGCGTTCGAATGAGGATAACAGGCCACGGTCCCTCCCCATCCGGATTGAACACATAGGTCTTCAGGGGCGTACCGTCGCTCATGGCCAGGTCAACCGACAAGGTCGGTTTGTAATAGATGTACCAGACACCCAGCCCGACACTTCCCCCAATGAGAACCATCACCACGGTGACAATAAGTAACCACTTCAGCAAACGTTTAAAAGGGGGAAGCTTCATTCCATATTTCCTATAGGGGCTGGCCCGGGACCATCATGGACACGTTCCGTACCCCTCTCGTTCCCAAGCTCTGCTTGGGAATGCATACCCCGAGGCTCCTGCCTCGGAAACTTAATTACAATTGCCTAACTCTACACCAGGTCCCAGCCCTTTCTCGGCACCCTGCGAATAAATTCATCTGCCTCCGGCGCGTTGGTGGCCTTCATCTTCTTCGCGTTCCATTCGAGTTTTTTGCCCACGCGATAGGCCACGTTGCCGAGGTGGTTCGCCTCGGTCAACCATCCGGCATACTCAAAGTTGCACGTCGTGGGGGCACCCGTCTTACAGGCGTGAATCCATTCGTTGTGATGCCCCAGCGATTTGGGGATGGACTGGGCGGGGCGTTCGAAGTCCTTGTATTCGTCTTCGGGCAAGAGGACGTGTTTACCGTAATCGGAGAGCAGTGTACCTTTGTCGCCCACAAACAGGACCCCGCTATCCCACTGGGGAATGGCCTTGTCCAGCCACAATTGAGGACGGTGCGTACCCTGATACCAGGTGAGAGACAGCGGTGCGCGCTGGCCCCGCTTGGCATAGGTGTACGTTACCTCCATGGAGGCTGGTGCAATCTCGGCATGGGCCGGAGCACCACTCGCCTCGATAGTTTTCGGGTGGTCCAGGTCTAGCGCCCAGAAGGGCAGGTCAATCCAGTGGCTGCCCAGGTCGGACATGGTGCCATTGCCGAAGTCCCACCAGCGATACCATTTCGGTCCGGGGAAATAGACATCGTTGAAGGGACGCTCTGGAGCAGGCCCCAGCCACAGGTCCCAATCCAGGCCCTTGGGGATGGTGTTGGCTTCTTCAGGACGATTCTCGACGCACACAATGTCATTGGCCTTTGCACACGCAGCCTCCGACGGATGACGGCCCCAGGCGCGACCGACCCAGACATGGACATCGGTCACGTTGCCGATGGCCCCGCTTTTCACCAACTCCACCACGCGACGGTAATTGTTCCCTGCGTGAATCTGGGTGCCCATCTGCGTCGCCACCTTCGCCTCGGCTGCTGCCTCACGGATAATGCGCGCTTCATAGATGTTCTGCGTCAGGGGCTTCTCGCAATAGACGTGCTTGCCCAGTTGCAAGGCGGGCAGGGTGGCATAGGCGTGGGTATGTTCGCAGGTACTCACCACCACCGCATCAAAATCTTTCTCATGGTCATAGAGTTTACGAAAGTCTGTGACCTGACGTGCCTTCGGATAGGTCTTGGCAGCCGCATCAATGGCCACCCGGTTCACATCGCACAACGCCACGATATTTTCTGACTTCACCCCGCCCAGGTTGGCACCCCCACGACCGCCCACACCGATTACGGCGATGTTCAATTTCTCGTTGAGGTTCTGGCCCCGTACGATGGCAGGAAATCCGAAGGTCGCTGCACCCGCTGCTGCGCTTGTGGCTAAAAATTTCCGGCGTGTCATTTTCTGCTTCATGGACTTATCCTTCATGATGACTTTACACAGCTATTCATACCACCCTACCATAAAGGCTGGAGGGCAAGAGGTCAAGGGTAAAGTCGTTCATCCGCCACACCATTCCCCCTCGTTCCCATGCTCTGCGTGGGAATGCATACGCTGGGGCTCTGCCCCGGTAGACAGGTACAGACAATTCGCAACCACACCCATAATTTGGAGTAAAATGGATAGTTTTAGTTGACAGTCGAAGGAAATTGGTTTACCCACTACTGCCCAAGATAAAATTCAATTCGTCTTAGACTTCCAAAACCGCGTCATTGCGAGCCGAGTCTAACGAGATGCGGCAGCCCTTGCCGGGCGGGCGACTTCCAACCTTTCTTCGACTTTTTGAATCGTCTGGACCAAGCCAGATTGCCACGTCGTCACACCTTTGGCGTGACTCCTCGCAATGACAGGTGAGGTTGAGGCCTTGTGATATGAAAAGTTGCGATTGGCCTTTGCAGGCATACGTATTTATAAAATCCCGAAATTCTATTTTGGACAAGGGTGTCCTTTTGTTTACGTAATCGTGCAACAGGTAATGTCCGCAGGAGCGGAAGCATGCATTCCCACGCAGTGCATGGGAACGAGGGATCCAACAACCTGGTAAATAGCACCATAATTGAATGCTACTATTTTCTTTCCGCCCGGAATCACGAGGCTCACGCTGTAGCTACCCGATAACACTTCCCTTGTCTAATCCTTTACCGTTCCCGTAGCATCCAAGTACAGAGAAGGAGACAAGCATGTTACGTCATTTTATAGTGTCAGCCCTGTTGATAGTAGTGTTGTCGGGTACAGACCCGGTGTATGCGGATGAATCCAAAGATCCGGTACATAATTTTGAGGTGCTGTGGAAGACCATCAATGAGAATTATGGTAACTTCCCGGTAAAGAGTGTGGATTGGGATGCCCTCTATAGTATCTACCGACCCAAGGTCCATGCCGACATGAGCGACGAGGCTTTTTATGAACTCATGTGCCGTATGCTGGATCATCTGAATGATGGTCATGTCGGCATCAGCAATGGCAAGGATTGGTTTAGTTCTGGGAAAAGAGGCCTTCTGGATCCCGAAGATTTTTCCCTGAAATGTGTTGAGGAAAAATACCTGCACGGGGATTTTGAAAATGATGCGGATAACCGTTTTACCATTGGGAAGTTGACTGAATCCATCGCTTATATGCATTTCACAAACTTTGATAATGGAAAAAGCAGTGGCGAGATTACCGACAAGCTATTGGCCCTTTGTGACCCTTGTGACGGCATTGTGATTGATGTGCGGAATAATGGCGGCGGGAGTGATTATGTGGGTCGGATTATCGCAGGTCGATTCGCCGATGCGAAGCGTCCGTACCTCATTACCCGTGCCAAGACAGGACCGGGCAAAGACGATTTTTCTGAACCGCGGTTGTTTCACATAGAAGCAAAAGGGGATAAACAATTTACCGGCCCCGTTATTGTGATAACCAACCGTTCTTCGGCCAGTGCCGCCGAAGTGTTTAGCCTGGGTATGCGCACCTTGCCCCATGTGACCCACATCGGCACGCGCACCCTGGGCGTCTTTGCCGATGCACGGGGGGACAGCCTGCCCAATGGCTGGACGATAAAATACCCCTTTACCTACTTTAACGATCACAACGATGTATCCCATGAAGGGATCGGGGTTATCCCGCAGATTCGGGTCATCAACACAACCGAAGACCTCGCGGCAAATAGTGATCTACCCATTGAGCTGGCAATACAGCTCATTCAGCAGTCCGGAAAATAGTGCCTTAATTCAGGGCGACAATCTTCTTTCCGCCAGGTATCACGAGGCTCACGCAGTAGCCGACAATGTACGCCACAGCGAAACCGATAAAGCCGTAGAGGAATCCGTGGATACCGAAGTCGGCGTTGCTAAGGTAGTAGAGGGTCCCGGCACTGGTGATAGCCCCGGTGAAGGCCCCTATGCCGTGGGTGCGTTTGGTAAAGACACCGAGGGCATAGATACCCGCGAGGCCACTACCCACCAGGGCGAGCAGGTTCATGAAGGGTTCCCAGAGTGAGGTGCTGTTAATCTGTGCGGCGTATACCGCGGAGACGGTGCCGACGAGACCAAAGACCAGCGTCAGGATTTTCGCCATCCGCAGGGCCATGGCATCGTTCACATTGGGGAAGAAGCGACGGTAGTAGTCGTTCACCAGCACGGACGACACACTGTTGATACTGCTGTCGAGGGAAGACATGGCCGCGGCGAAAATCCCCGCGATGATAATACCCTTGAGGCCCATGGGGAATTTTTCCACGATGAAGAGGGGGAGGATGGCGTCGTTTTTCGCCAGGCCCGGGTCGAGTAATTCCGGGTTGTGGCGGAAGAAAACCCAGAGCGCGGTACCCAGTCCAAAGAAAATAAAGGTCGTGGGGATGCTGACAATGACATGGGTCCACAGGGCGCGTTGCGCCTGTTTCGTGGTTGCCGTGGTGAGGTAACGCTGCACCATGGTCTGGTCCGCCGTGATGGGATAGAGGTTCAGGAAGGCCTGACCCACGAGGATAACCCAGAAGGCATTGGCCGCCTGTCGGTAGTCCCAGGTCAGGTTAATGGAGTGAAATTTGTTCGCGGTGGTAGCATCCGCCATGACGGTTGCCATGCCACCATCGATGTTATAGAAGACGATGCCTAGGGCGATAAATGCGCCAATGGCCAGGACGATAGCCTGCATGACATCGGTCCAAATCACGGCCTCGATACCGCCCACCATGGTATAGATAGTGGCGAGTACACCCATGACACCGATGCACCACATAACGTCGAGGCCAGTTGCGGCGGACAGGGCGATAGAGGGCAGGAGCATAACAATACCCACTCGACCCACCTGGAAGATGCAGAAGCAGATACTGCCATAGACGCGCGTAGCGACATTGAATCGAATCTCCAGAAATTCGTAAGCCGTCTGCATAGGGAACTCGCGCAGTTTGGGAATGAATTTATAGATGACGATGGGTCCAATGACGAGTACTGTCATGTTGGCCCATAAAAAGGTCCAGTCCGTGGCATAGGCCTGGGCCGGCACCGCGAGGTAGGTGATGGCACTGAGTGACGTGCCCCACAGGCTGATGCCCACCGCCCACCAGGGAACCTTGCGACCGCCCAGAAAATAGGCCTCCGTCGTTTTTTCGCGCTTCGAGAAATAAAAGCCGATGCCGACGAGGACTGCAAAGTAGATAACGATGGCGGCATAATCCAGCGCAGCCAGTCCGCCTTCGCGCTTCGCAAATTCGAGAACCGTCACCACAGGCAAACGATGACCCGGACGGTCTTCGCCACCGGGGATGATAATTTTATCGTCCAGCACCACGGCCTGGGTCGTCACTGTTGCATTGGGTATATCGCCCAGATGTGCCCATGAATCCGTGATGGTGTGATAGGCCAGGACCTTGTGACTGAAACCGGGATGGTTGTCGCCCAACTCTTCGTTGCGCTCTACATTGGTACCGTCGTCACCACTAAAGACGAGGATATGCGCGGACCCCATGGCTGCATGGGGCGCTGCTACAACGGCCTGCGGGATGGGGGCTACAGCTTCCCAGCCATGACCCGGCGTGTACCGCCATGCGTCATAGAGGTATTTACGACCGGGCGTACCATCGGCCTTCGCGTGTAGTTCGGTGCCGGAGATACGATAGATACCGCCGGACTGTGCCGCGATGACGGGCAGGATATAGCCCTTCTCCACGGGGTCCGGCTCCAGTTCCTGCCACCCCTTATCGGGTTGCCCCAGTTCAAAAGACCACAACGTGTGGAGGGCTTCGGTCGCTTTCGGGTCGGCCTGCCCCCCCGCCATATAGACCGTGCCATCAAGATGGGTCGCACTGGTAAACGCGCAGGGCGAGGGCAATGTAAAACGTTCATCCCCCGGCGTGACACTCACCGTATCCGATTGACCATCCCAGCGCAGTACCATGACATCATCAAAACACCGGGTACCGTCTGTGCCGCCAATGATATAGAGTCCGGCTACACTGATAGAACCGCCATAGGCACGATTCGCAGGCAGGGTACCTGCTTCAATCCATGCATCTGCACCGGGCTTCAACAGATAGATCTTGTCCTTCCACTGCTTCTCGCCACCCTGGAAGGGAGAGACCTCAAAGTTGGAACCCCCGGCGACGATGATAGCACCGTCCTGCATCCCTGCGAATTGCCCAGAGATGGCCTCGGGTAAGGGCGGTAGTGTACTCCAGTTCAGCGTGGTCGCTTGACCTGCCATTGTAAAGAGCACCAACAACACAGAAAACAACACAGTAGATAATTTCAAAACATTCTCCCTAGAAAAGCGCTAAACACTACGCCGGGTACTCATCCATCTCATGCAACATAAATTCTTCCGGCTCCATGACAGGCTTGAACTCGCCCAATAACTGACCAATGAGCACCGTGGCTTCCGTCACCAGCTTGTCCCCTGCACCCAGTCCGACAAAGGATACGGTACTCGCGCCATAACCGCCTTCGGCTGCGGCACGTACTGTGGGGAAATAGGCGTGGAAATCCTGGGCATAGCCACAGAGGAAACTGTTCGCCAGCGGTGAGCGCGCCTTCAGGTCCATTTGAAACTGCACAAAAAGTTCACCCGAAGTAAAGGCGAAAGCCACGTCCTTGTTCAGCACCAACGCGCCCAACGGCACGACCGGATTCTTCGCAAAGGGCTTCATGTACACATCCACCATAGGCCCATAAATCCCATCCAGAATCTCGCGCTGAACCGGGTTCTCTATATCAAAGCGCAGCCCCACATCCACCTGCACTTCCTTGTACGCCACCTGTGGTGCAGCCGGAGCCGCGGGCTTCATCTTTTTATAGCTGGCAATGACGACATCCGCCGCTTCCTTGCCCAGACCGCGCATGGCTTCGATGCCCCCCGCTGCCAAAGGCGTCTTGTCCAGGTAGGGATTGATGTCGCCCGCCCCCCCCTGCATAAAGATACATTCCGAACCCGTGGCGTCCTTTACACCCGCACACATGGCCCCGGCCCAGTCCGCTGAATAGTGCTTGCTGTCCGAGCCAAAGACCACGGGGTGACAGGCATACTGTACCAACGTCACCATAGGTTTGCCATCGGCCCCATCGATGCGCAGGACCCCCGCTTCATGATCCACAGGCGCGGTGGGCCGACGTTCTTCGTTACGCCAGAGCATGTAACACACGCCATCTTTCATGAGGCGACGGTTATGGGCAATATCGATGGTCGGTCGGTCCAGAGCCACGTGGGCTTCCTGTAAATTATCGTTTCCCGCGAGAATAGCTTCCGTGATTTTTTGCTCTACATGATCCAGATGGGGGAGACCCGGCAACTCCATATAGGGCGCGCTGTGGGTGTGGGTCGCCTGAAAAATTACCTGCTGGATACCGTCTTTCGCTACGACTGCACGGATGCGATTCTGCATGACTGCGAGGGGTACCCGCCCCAGGTCCATGACCACCAGTGCCACCTTTACCGCACCACAGGCAAAGACCACCGCCTTCGCATGGAGGGGGTCCAGCGTCGTCTCGCCATTGCGCACCGTGTCGGAATAGCCCCACATGGGCACAGGTTCCAGGGGTGTAATATCGCGCACGCCCACCCCCGCCTTGAATAGATCCCCCTCCGACTGAAGATCCACAACAGCCTTTGCCATGCCGGGTGTTGCGCCCATCAACGCCCCAAGCGCAGTCACCTGTTTCAGAAAAGTACGTCGTGGTGTATTCATGGGGCCTCCTCGTGCCGGGTCCAGTTTATCTAAGGGGTGTTAATGTTCTTCACGCAATTTCTTAAGTTGTTCAGCGACTTCGCCATAGAGATCCAGATAATCCTCATGGCTCAGGCGAATCACTTCCTTCGCCTCTTCCGCGCTATAGATATGGGTAATTTCGCAAGCAGGTCGTACCGCATCCGGCGACTGCTTATAGGACAGGAAATAATGTTTTAACCGTTCCACCAGCATGGCCGGGCACTGGGAGATGTCCTGCCAAAAACCATAGGACGGGTCCCCGTCCAGGATTGCGATGATTTTGTCATCCGCTTCATCGCCGTCAATCATGCAAAAACCACCAATAGGCCGCGCTCGCAGGAAAATATTGGATGACGACATGTGCTTGTCCGTGAGTACGCAAATATCCAATGGGTCAGCATCACCGACTGTGCCGGTACGCCCTGTTTTCTTGCGACTATAAGCCGCTACACGCTCCCCGCAATAAGTCTGCGGTACCAGGCCATAAAGCTCCGGGCACACGCTGGAAAAACGCTGGGGACGGTCCACATGAAGCAAGCCCGTGTACTTGTCCAGCTCATACTTCACCGTATCCGTCGGCAGAATTTCAATGTACGAATTGATCACCTCGGGTGCATTTTCACCAATTGGAATACCATGCCACGGATGGGCACGAAACAACTTGCTCATCATTCCCCAGTTCATGGAAATATCGTCGCCACTCATAATGCACTACTCCTCATTACCCATAAGCCCGGTTGATGAACCATTCATCCGATACAGGTTCCATTGTATACGACACAAAAGGGAAGTGCGAATCTCTTGCAGGGGATGGCTGTGGTCTATATGATGTTGTCATGTCTGTGCACGATAAAGGAAAAACACGCATCATGAAATTCTCACTCCTGCTTTGTATATGTTCACTGGGTCCCCTCGCAGCCCACGCCCTGGAACCCGTTCCCGACACACCCTTCATCCAGGAATACCACGAAGCCTACCCCATCGTAGCCTCTGGTCCCGCCAATGAAGTCCGCGCCATTGCGGTAGATTCAAAGGATACCGTCTGGGCCGCGACCAAAGCAGGCCTCTTTTATCTTGAAGACACCACATGGCACGCCGTACCCGGTGCACATACAGGCCCCCACTACGAGCTCTATCAAGATAATCGCGGTACCGTCTGGGCAGGTGCATGGGACGGGGTTTACCGTATAGAGAATAAGAAGGCTACGAAACAGGAGAACGTAGACGGCACCATCACCGCCATCACAGAGACCAAAGCAGGGCTGCTGGCCATGGGCACCGAAGGGACCTGGCAGCATTCCCGTAAAGGGTGGGAACCGCTCGAAAACAAATGGGCACGACACATTCGCGATGCGCTCGTTGATTCTTCGGGTGACCTCTATATCGGAACGGGCGTGGGCCTTTATCAACAGGAAAAGGAAACGCTCCATCACTACTACAAAGAAGAGGATCTCTATTCCGGTAATATCACCGCACTGGCACAGGACAACGCGGGCAAGCTTTGGATTGGTGCCTACGGCGGTGTGGATGTTTATGAGGATGGAAAGTTCCAACAACACTATGGCCCAGCCGAAGGTTTACCCAATGCTGATGTACGCGCCCTGGCCTTTGATAAAGACGGAACCCTCTGGATTGGAACAGCCCTGGGCGTGGTACGTTTTAATCAGGAAACCTGGTCCCTGCGCCATAGTAAACGGTGGTTATTGAACGACGATGTACGCGCCATTGCCTTTGACAGTAAAGGTACCGCATGGGTGGGTACCCGCGCCGGGGTGAGTGCCATCAAACAACGCACCATGACCCTGGAAGAAAAGGCCGCCTACTTCCTCGACATCTGTCAGCAACGCCATATTCGCCCCCCCTATATCGTGGAAAAATGCTGGCTGCCCGACCCCGACGATTTCAGTGTCTGGGAACCCCGCGATGATGACAACGATGGAACCTGGACCGCCATGTACATGGCCATGGAATCCCTGCGCTGGGCCGTTACCAAAGACCCGGAAGCACGGGAGCATGTGCTCAAGGCCTATGAGACCCTGGAGTTCCTGGAATCGGTAACCCCCATCGAAGGCTTCTTCGCGCGTACCGTCATCCCATCTGACTGGACCGAGATGTCCGACGCGAACCATGTCATGACGCCCGAGGAATACGCGGAACGGCGCGTCCATGATCCCCGCACCAAGCGGGTTGATGAGCGCTGGCGGCTAAGCGAAGATGGCAAGTGGCTCTGGAAAGGCGACACCAGCTCGGACGAGATGGCGGGCCAGATGTTCGGCTACTTCTTCTTCTACGAATATGCCGCGACGGATGCAGAAAAGAAACGCATAGGGAAACACGTTGCTAAAATTATGGACTACATCATTGAAGGCGGCTATACCATTCGTGACCTGGACGGTGAACCGACCCGCTGGGGCGTGTGGGCACCGGAATCGGTGAAAGGCGATCCAGACTGGCGCGTGGAGGGCGTGAACAAGACCTTCGAAGTGCTCTCCTACCTCAAGGCGACCCACCACATGACGGGCGACGATAAATACCAGCAGGAATACATGCGCCTCATCGAAGAGCATGGCTACGCCGACATAGCACGTCGCCCCAAGTCCTATGGTCGCTCCGAGCGTACCCACATCCAGGATGACCTCATTGCCATGGCGACCCCGGCACTGCTCACTTACGAAAAAGATCCCGCGCTCCACGCCAACTTTTTGGACGGTGTTACCTGGTCCTACAAGACCATCGAGTACGACCAGAACCCCTTCTTTAACTTCATCTATGCCATGGCGGGTGGCGAGGAATTCCATCTCGAAGACAGCGTGGATTTTCTCCGCGACCATCCCCTGGACCTGCGCCATTTCACCATCGACAGTTCAACGCGGGAAGACCTGGGCTTCCAGCGCAACCCCATGCCGCGACCCCTGCAGATCGACCGCATGATTCCACCCAGTGAGCGTGGCGTTATGCGTTGGGATAAAAATCCCTGGGCTGTTGTCTCTGGCGATTTTGGTGATGTGGCGGGACATCGCGAAAGCAGCGGCGTTTTCTGGCTGCTCCCCTACTGGATGGGTCGCTACTATGGCTATATCGACGCGCCGTAGCCACTACTTCTTATCACCCAGAAGGCGGTCATGTACCACGCGATAGCCTTCGAGGTCTTCAAGACGGAGCAGAATAATGGAATCAACACGCAGGGCACGATGGGGCGGGTCCATACTCCGCTGTTCCCAGCCTGTATCGAGACAGGTAAAGCGAAGGGTGTGGGTGCCCGGTTCAAAATCGTGGAGGTCGAAGCCGTCCCACGCGGTATCTTCACCTCGAAAACTATAATCGCGAGGGCGACCCACGTCTTTGCCATCCACTGCCGCCTGATACAGGCCCCCCGTAAAAAAGTAGCCCATGATGGCATTGACTTGGTACCGCCCGGCCTCCTCGACCTCGAAGTCGAATTCGATGACTGCGCCATCTTCACCGGGTACATACATCTCGCTCCAATAGGTCATGTCCTCGGGCGTGGTGCGGACCTTGAGTTTATCCCTGGGAATGACCGTGTACTTGGGCAGACGCTTATCCAGGGAAGGAATGGGCTCCTCGAATGTACGCACGGGATACTGGTACCAGAAGGCGACCGAACTGAACCAGTCCGTCCGCTCGTTGAAGCCCTTGACCCAATATAAATCCGGTGCACGAAGGGCACCGAAATGCTCAATCTCAAAGTGCAGCGATTCCTTGAACGGGACCGGGTCAGTGAGGTGCCATTTATAAATACTTGCGCGGTCACCAGGGTGGTAGCCTTCAAACATGGGCACACCAAACATGGGCCGCATAAACTCGCGCAGCCCCCAGGCATCCCCCACATATTCTTCCGTGCCCGTTCCGCTTATGGACGGATAGTCCTCCCCATCGATATAAAAGCGTTCATCGCCCTCACCAAACCAGCCCAGGTCCGTGTGCATCACCGAGAGCACCGTGCCCACATAATGGCCCTTGCCCGTGGTATCACAGATCACATAGTTCTCGTCGGGTTGGGTGGGGAAAGCCTGACGATAGCGTGCGTGAAAGTAGGGGGTGTCTTTGGGGAAAGGCGTGTCGTGCTTGCGCCAGTTCAACAGGTACCACAAGCCCAGGACCTCGTGCTCCTTCGATTCATTGGTGATGGTGACCTTCGCGCTCTTGTTGAAGGGCATGTTCCAGAAACAATTGCGGGAGCGACCATAAGCCGAGACCGAGACCACGGCCGAATTCACATCGCGACTCATGCCCTGCCCCACCGCAAAGAAATCGCCCAGGGGGGCCTCCACACTGGGGTGCTCCTCGCCGTCCCAATACATGCGTATGACTAGCGCATTACTCAGGAACGGGTCCATGGGGAATCCGAAAATCCAGAAATGAGTAATGGCCCCCGGCCCCGTCAACTCACCCAGCACCAGCGTCTGGCCCGGCTTCAATTCCAGGCTATCCCCATTCTCCGACAGCTCCTTCTTCGCGCTACTCTCGCGACGGGCCACAAACGACTTCGGCTGCGCCAGGTCCGCCATCACATCCAGACTACCTGAAACGGGGGAAGCTGCTTTCGGCCCAGCCATAGCGGGTAGGGATAAAGTTAAACACAATATAATTATGGAGAACAAACGCATTTTCGATTCCGTTTCTCGGGACTTGACCCACCACTGAAGTGAGTATTACATAAAATTTGGATTTTTCTGTTCACCATCCAAAAGCACCACACACATCGTCATTCCCGCGAAGGCGGGAATCCAGGTAAACCAGAACAATGCAACTTCGTTATACAACATGGTTTCCCGCTTTCGCGTGGATGACATCAAATG
>CALAXS010000655.1 GCA_937895305.1 uncultured bacterium | reverse complement strand
GGGATAAATCCATACTGGCCATACTTAACCCATCATCGCTTCAAGGGTATCGGTCAGCAAGGTTTCCAGCTGTGCATCCACAATCATCTCCGCAGTCTCCACCACGCAACCGCCCGGCGCAATCGTATCATCACAGGTTACATTCAACTCCTCCAGGCCATCCAGTTCACTCAGCAACGTCAGCTTGTGTTCCTTCATGGCGACCAGATCATCAGGATGTACCCGAATGGTCATGGACTCCTGGCCCAATAACTGCACCATAGCCCGTTCTACCATTCGTAACAGCGCCCCCTCCTCCATCAGTATTTCACGATCAAGAACCCGTCGTGTGACCAGCTTTACCAAGTCAATAACCTGGGGTGTTGCCGAATTCAGATAATTTTCGCGTGCTTGCTGCATTGCTTCTGCGGCCTGGGTCAATGCACCACTGCACTCGGCGATACTGGCATCAAAAGCTGCACGACCCGCCTCTTCGCCCCGTGCAAAGCCCTCCTTATAGGCCTCCTCCACCTTGGCTTCCACTTCCGCACGTGCTTCCTGGAAGACCTGCGTCCGAATTTCCTCCGGCGTGGGCTCCACCACTTCCTCGATGACCTCCACCTCCTCAGCCACATCCTCCACAACCGGGTATTCTTCCAGTACCTCTCTCTCCAAAGAAACGGCTTGCTCCGTTTTCGGATGAGAAGAACTGAATATTTTGGATAAAGCCATCAATCACTCCAACCAATACAGCCACCCAAGTAAATACACTCCCTAAACCAATGCTCTATACTAGCACTTCATCCGCGTCACCACCACCACGACCCGAAATGACCAGTTCACCAGACTCTTCAAGCTTGCGGATCACATCTACAATCTTCTGCTGCGCTTCTTCCACATTCTTCATGCGAACCGGCCCCATGAACTCAATCTCTTCCTTGATATTCGCACGTGCCCGCTCAGACATATTCCGATAGACCTTGTCCGCCACATCCTCATTGGATGCTTTGAGTGATAGTGCCAGGTCTTTCGAGTCCACATCGCGCAATGCTTTCTGAATACCACTGTCATCTACATAGACTATATCATCAAATGTGAACATGAGTCGTGAAATTTCATCCGCCAGCTCAGGATCACGCTCCTCAAGGTCTGCCATAATCGTCTTTTCCGTCGTCCGTTCAACACGGTTCAGGATTTCAGCAACATCCTTCACACCACCTGCAAACGTAAAGCCCTGGCTAAATACAGACGCCATCTTGCGTTCCAGTACCCGCTCAACCTCACGTACAATCTCAGGAGCGGTACGGTCCATGGAGGCTACCCGGGTAATGACCTCTACCTGCACCTCCTGTGGTAAACTCGAAATGATGGTTGCAGCCATCTGGGGCTGCATGTGGGCGATGATCAGCGCAATGGTCTGCGGATGTTCTTCCTGTATAAAGGTGGCAATTTGTGAAGGATCCGCACGCTTTAAAAACTGAAAGGGAACCTCTTGCAGGCTGCTTTGCAGTCGATTGAGTACCTCAAAGGCCTTCTCTGAGCCAAAGGTTTTTTCAAGCAAATCCCGGGCAAACTCAATGCCCCCCTGGGTCACAAAACGCTTCGCCACCGCCATCTCATAAAACTGGTCCAGCACCGCCGATTTCATATCCGCATCCACCGTGGACAATCCAGAAAGATCCAGAGTCATCTGGTCCACTTCGTCATCGTGCATGGCACCCATCACCTGGGCCGCATTATTCGGCCCAAGACAGGCAAGCAGAATAGCCGCCTTGCGACGACCCGGAGTCTCCTCCAGGCTTACTTTCTTGGATTCAACGATGACCTATTCCTCCTGTTCACTCATCCAGGTACGCAGTAACTGCGCCACAGCTTCAGGATTATCCAGTGCCATATCCGTTACTTCGCGCATAACATCCTGACGACGCATATCCTCACGGGTCGCTTCCGGTATATCCTGAATATCCTCAATTTCCTCTTCAATCACAGGAACCTCAATGGATTTCCGGAAGAAGCTACGCATCATCAAGAACACGACGAGTAAAGCTAAAATTTGTATCACAAGTGTACCAGATGATCGCCAATTTCCCATAGCGGGAATTCCACCCATCTGCGCCAGTGCCACCTCCGTCTGGGAAGGGGCAAAAGGCATATCTACAATGCTCACTTCAGAGACTTCTGCACTATCTCCAACTGCAGCAGCCGCAATCTTCTCAAAGTTCGAGCGTTCCGCTTCCGTCAATGGTGTGAAGCTGTTCTCATCTTCGCCCTCTGCGTTCGTCGTACTGGAAGACTTTTGCCCAATGACCAGATTAACGGTATACGACAATACTTCCCCGGCAGGGTCGCTGGTTGTAGTGTTTGTATATCCAATCTCAGAGTTGATTATCTCTTCCGAAGTCGTTTCACTGGTTTCTGTACCGCCTGGTGTGGCGGCCCCTTCCGGTGGATTCGCAATTACACCCGGTGCACCTCCCGGCAGATTTTCCTTGTTCGTGATGGTGGTCTCATTGATCATTTCGCTCACTGCCAC
>CALAXS010000654.1 GCA_937895305.1 uncultured bacterium | reverse complement strand
ACACAGAGGAACATCTGGTGTTACCACCCAATGATTTTAATGATATTGAAGAAACGAACGCACTTGGTGTGTATGTGATTGATACGGAAGAGATAGAAGAGAAATATCTTTATTTACTTCACCCCGATTATGAACCCGTTCTTGTTGATGTTTCTGGTGAGGCACAGCGTCCCATCCCGTCAAAGGTGGTATTAAAAAAAGGGGCGATCATTTCAGGAACCGTTATGCTGGGAGAGCAAGCGCAGAAGAACGTTTCCCTTAACCTCAATATGAATACAAAAATAGGACCATTTCCTGAGATGCTCATTATTGGAAAAGCCCAAACGGATGAGCAAGGGGAGTATGTATACAAAGGGTTGCCCAATGAGGCTGAAGCACGTTTCAGTGTGTCCTTAAAGCAATCTTCTGGTGCGACACTAAGCATGCCAAAAACGATTCCCCAACTTGCGTCGATAAATAAGGTCGATTTTAAATTTAAAAAGGGCACAGGAACAATAAGTGGCCACTATATCTTGCCGGAAAGTACCCAAAATTTTCGCATTTCTGTGTCACCTGTTGACGCACCCGACAAGGAAAATCAATATCACAGCCAGATAGGACGCGGTGGCAACGGTGATTTTTATTTTGAAAACATCCTACCCGGTCAGCACAAACTGCATATAATAGCTGATTTTCCACAAGGACGTATGCGCTCACACAGTATCGAAGTAAAACATGACGAAAATACAACGATAGACTTGTCATTTCCCCCTCTAAATGCAAGCATCGAAGGAACAATGGCTTCAAAATATGAGGGCTACAGAGTCAAAGAGATAATTTGTGAAAGTCCTCAAGGTACCGAAGAAATGAAATTCTACAAGAAACTTAGCGTACAGGACGGCCAGTACAGAATTGAGTCATTACCCGCAGGCGAAGTCACGTTGGAACTATACAAACCCAACGATAAAAAAACGTACACATTTCACACCATAACGAAAGCAGGCGAAGTTACGCATTTGGATTTACTGGAGTAATACTCTTACCGCGTCATGAATTTCCACTCAACTTTACCGAAGGTCTTCCTGTAGGTACCGGATGATTTGTTGACAGATGTTGCGAAGGTACCATTGTCCGTCTTTGCCACGCTGAGGTCGTACCAGCTGTAGGCATCTTTCTCATAGTCGAAGGTGGTGCCGTCGTCGTCGTAGAGACTGGTGCTGCCGCCTTCGCTGCCATAGTGCCGCACTTCGAGGGCCACACCGTCTTGCCAGGCGCTCGTGTTGTTGGCGTCGTCCTTGAGCAGCGGGATAATCCCGCCCTCCTTCACGAAGAGGGGTATCTGTTTCAGGTAAAAGGGAATCTCAATCACCTCGCCATTACCCACCAGCTTGCCCGTGTAAAAGTCGTACCAGTTGCCCTGGGGCAGGACCACATTCCGTCGTCGGTCGCCAGAGAAGAAGGGTGCAACCAGAATGCTGTCGCCCATCATGTATTGGTCGGTCACATCCTTGCGCACGGCCTCGGCATAGGGATTCTTTTCTCCGTCCAGCACACCTGCTTCGTCATTACTATTTGCGATGTAGCCTGGTTCCAGGACCATGGCGCGGAAGGGCGGTGTGCCCTCGAAGTGATACTTGGCGAAGGCGGTATAGAGGTAGGGCAGGAAACGCACACGCCACTTCATGGCTTCGCGAATCTCGGTGTCTACCTCTTCCCGCGACCACGGCTTCAGCCCGGAGGCCCAGGCATTGAGCATGGCCATGGGGGAGAAGCACACGGTCTGCATACGCAGCACCCATTCTTTGTCCGTGCCTGCGCTGCGAATTTCCGGCGTCCACAACACACCCGACAAACTGGCGTTACATAGCGCCGTCACAAAACCTTTGTGATTGTAATAGTCGCTGTAAATGGCAAAGGGATAGGCCGAAGCACCGCCATTGCTCCCCCGCACCAGGCCATAGGTCCGCGTGTTTTTTTCGTGAAACATTTCGGTGATGGTCTGTTGCATCCGCGACCCGTAAGTCTGGCGCATGTCCTCCGCGCTCGTGCCACTGGGGAAGGTGGCGTGGTCCGGCCACAGCCAATTATCAATGCCATCCACCTCGTCAATCTTGTAGCCGCTCACGCCGATGTCCAGGTGATTCTTCTTGTGGTGATCGGTCAGAATCTTTCGCGCTTCAGGAATCGTATAGTCCGGCACTTCGCCCAGCCACACCGTGTGCGATCCCGTGTAGGGGCGCATGGCTTCGAAAATCGTCGAGTCCGGCGATATATAGGGATTCACCCAGAGGTTCACCTTGAGGTTACGGTCCGTCATGGACGACACAAAATTCTTCGGATCCGGGAAACGCACGGGACTCCAGTCGAAGGAACAGGGATAGGCCTTGGACTGCCAGCCCGGTTCCAGACCAATCACGTCCAGCGGGAAATCACGCTTCGCAAACTCATCCACCTCCGCCGTGACCGATTCATCACTCGCCGCCGTCGGTACCCGATGCCAGAAACCCAGGCCCCAGCGCGGCACCAGTGGCCCACCACCAAAGTAGAGGTTATAGCGACGCACCACATCCAACGGGGTCGGCCCGGCAAAGACGATGACCTCCATGCCTGTCGTGTTCGCACTGGCTTCCACCGCGTCTGAGGTGGGCACGGCCTGCCAACCCGCTTCTGTGGTCCGGTCCTTGCGCGGGGGGAGGGTGCTGTCCTTACGATTCCCCACACCGGGATAAAAGGAGATCCACTTGGTGGTGTTGAAGAGGACGCCATAGCCGTCGTTGGTCACATAGAACGGTGTGGGCGCATGGGTCCGGCCCAGGATACCGCCATAATGGTCCGTGCGTAGGTGATAGACCTCGCCTCGACGGTTCATGTTGCGGAACTGCATGCCGAGACCATAGACCTGCTCGTCTAGCCCCAGGGGCAACCGCACCGACGTGCGTGTTCCATTAATCACCTGACCCATGGTGTCGTTTTTGTCGAAGGGGAACTCCGCTGCGCCCATCTTCGCCAGCCCCTCCATGCGCGGCTTGGCCGCAGCAAGATCACGAAAAGTGCTCGCCTCTGCCTCACCCACCTGGGCCGACCATATCCCCGGCGCGATTTCTTCCCACGCCAGTTGCTCCATCCCATCAATGGTCGTCGACGCCTGGGCCTGGGCGAGACCAGTGAACGTTACAATGAAGACACAAAACGCGACGACGAATCTTTTGAGCATAGTCTTTTTCCTGAACTGGTTAAGGACTGAAGCACTAATTTTAATGCTTCAGCCCGTACCCTGTCCAATGAGGAATGTCCGACTACTCCAAGAATCAGGTCATTCGCGCTCCTTTGTCGGCCTTGCGCAACGCGCCCAAGCTTTAGCCTGGGGCGCAAACTTTAATCAGCCCCCGGTCAGGATGGCAATAATCAGGATGACCGCGGTCGCGATGGATGGGATGAGGATAGTGACCACCATAATGTCTTTATAGGCTTCGCGGTGGGTAAGACCACAGATGGTGAGCATGGTTATGATGGCGCCGGAATGGGGGAGGGAGTCGAACATACCGCTTGCTATGGTGACGACCCGATGAAGGGTGCCGGGGTTCAGGCCTGTATCGAGGAATTGTTGGGCGAAGGTAGACATCCAGATTTGAAGTCCGCCAGAGGCGGAGCCGGTGATACCAGCGATGACGTTGATGGAAAGGGTGGCTGCAACAAGGGGTGGGAGCGCGGAATCGGTGAACGTATTGGCAAAGGTCTCGAAGATGGGCGTCGTGCTAACGACACCGCCGAAGCCAATGACCGCTGCAGTGTTCAGGAGGGGCAGGGCGCATTTTTCTGCACCGCTACTAATGGTCTTGAGCGGATTATCCAGGTAGCGGCGATTGAGTATGACGGCAAGTAGTATGCCGACGACGAGCGCGAGGCTGGTCCAGAATACAGGATTACTTTTGGAAAGTGCGAGTAGCTGGATGAAGACGGAATGTTCTTCGGGCACTTGTGCAAGCGCATCGGTGTTAAAGGAGAGTAGAAGACGGGGTACCACGATGAACAGAATAACTGCAGTGAGTGGCAGTGCAGCGTTCAACCAATTGGGCAGTTCATCTTCTGAGGGATTGGATTCAATCGCTGCATCGTGATTGCCCGGCGTGAATACTTCGCCCCGGGCTCGGGCACTGCGTTCCTGCCACGTGAGGTAGGCCATGCCAAGGGCGAACATGACAGCACCTGCAATAAGACCCAGAATGGGTCCTGCCGTGAGGGTGGTCCCCAGTGCCTGGGCAGAAATGTTATTGTGAATGGAGGGCGAACCGGGGAGCGCTGTCATGGTGTAGGTACCCGCACCGAGTGCGACTGCGCCGACCAGGAGTCGCTTGGGGATGTTTGCGCGGTGAACCAGTCCGACAGCGAGGGGATAGAGGGCAAAGACCACGATAAAAACATTGACGCCACCATAGGTGAGGATAGTGGTCGCGACGACGATGATGAGCAGGGAACGCTGATCACCGAAAACACGACGCAATGCGATGGCCATAGAGTTCGCGGCACCACTCTCAGCCATGATCTGACCGAATACAGCACCCGTGAGAAAGAGCGTAAAAAAGGCACCCGCGAAGCCCATCATGGATTTGATGTAATCGGTGCTGAGCGCCTCGACGAGGGACTGGTTATTGGTAATGGCGACCATAGCCGCGCAAATCAAGGAGGCGATGAGGATATTGACGCCACGAAGTGCCATGACGATGAGTGCCACAAGGCTAAGTACAAGTCCGATGGTTCCCAAAATATAATTCTCCCATGATTAGGTTGGCGTGTTGGTCTGAAAGTACAGCGCGGGATGCTGTAACGAGTGCCCTGCCCGGCAGCCAGTATCCCTAATGAATTGCGGGAAGATCAAGTATCTTCTTCGGACAGGAAATTTGAAGCGCAATTAAACGCGGGAATGCTCATTTGACTTCGTAAAAAAGCGCGAAGTCAAAAAAACACCCAAGCTTAAAGGAATGGAATTATCGGTCTTTGACCAATTCGTCATTTTCCGGTGCGCGTAAAGACACCAGATGCTCCGGCACCACATCCCGGTTAAAGACATCTTCCAGGGTTTCTGCACGGCGGATGACATGGGCATCACGCCCCTTGACCAGAATGGATGCGGGTCGCGGCATGGCGTTGAAATTGCTGCATGACACTTCCTGATAGGCTCCGGTATCCAGCATGGCAAAGATGTCGCCTACCTCCACCTCGGGTATATAGATAAAGGGCATGATTCGGTCGCCATAACAGCTCCGACCGCAGACATCGACTTTTTGGGTGAAGGGCGCATCGGCCTTATTCGCAATCCGGTAGTCATGGAGGTGGTGCTCATAGCGACCGCCCGTAAACCAGAACTCAGTGGTGTCGGTAATAACGTGCTTCCATTTCAAGGGTGCCTGTGCATTCTTGATGGCCTGAATCGTGGTGAGGTGAATGCCCGTGTTCCCATGGAGCGAACGTCCGGGTTCCAGTTGCAGCATGATGCCTTCCGGGTCTACGCCATGCTTGGGTAATTCTTCCAGCAAGGTACTGGTAACGGCTTCCGCATATTCCTCAATCGTGGGCGCAGGAATCTGATTGGGTGTAGCGGACACGCCTTCCATCAGTTTCTGTAGTACAGGATAGCGTTTACCGGGCAGGACGGCCTGCAAAATTCGGGACACCTTATTCAGGCGATTCAGGTCGCGTGGTGTGTTGTAGTCCGTTGCGGCGTTAAAGGGGTCGCGAGGAATAGCGAAGCCACCCCCCACATCAATCTCCCTGGGTTTGAATCCGTCCAGTTCCTTACAGACCATTCCAATTTCGCGGGCATAGGCTTTCATCTGTGCACGCCAATACGCTGTAGTCCGCGAGTGGCGACCATGATGCTCATGAAACCCCGTAACTTCTACATGGTCCATAGCCATAATGCGCGGTGCATAGGCCATGACCTCATCAAAAGACAAACCACCCTTATACGCCATGGCTACAACGTCCGTTGGGACTTTGCCTTCCGCCGAAAAATCGCTGGGGTCTGTAAATTCGGTCAGGGTTGGCCGCAAGCGAATACGAACGTAGGCGGTCTGCGCAAGCTCCTTCGCTACTTTTTCGATGAGGTCAATTTCTTCAACGGAATCAATGGTCAGGCGCGCGCCACATTGTATGGTACGACGAATATGATCTTCAGACTTGGGCACGCCATTCACGGATATATACCGGGGTTCGAATCCTGCACGGAATGCGATGTCCAGTTCACCCGGTGAATAAATATCACAGCCACAGCCCTCATCGGCCAGTACACGCTGCACCGCCAAATTCCAGTTGGCTTTCGCTGCTGGCATGACCTTGACCGGCCCCGCCGTCCATCCGGCCGAAAAGGACTCTTTAAAACGACGTACATTGCGCCGTAGCTGGTCCTCAGAAAATACAAACAGGGGGGACCCAAAGGTGTTTATCAGGTCTACGCAATCCTGTCCCTCAATATACAGATGCCCATCCTGAATACTCAGGCAATCATCCAGTGGCTGCTTGGTGCCCATAAACGTTCTCCTCGTTCCCCTTGTTTGAATCCTCTCTTATGAAGGAATAGGGTCAGAAAGTCAAGTTACGGGCAGGAGCAGCTCAGTAATCCTCAGTTTCAGTCGATGGAACCAAGAGATTGCCACGCCTCGTTTGCTCTCGGCTCGCAATGACGGGGCATTTAAGGATGTCGCCCAACTTTTCGTCATTGCGAGGCGCGAACATAGTGAGCAACGCGGCAATCTCGTGCTCGCAACGATTTACCCTGTAAATAAAGGTTTCGTAACACTTCGAAAATTTGGAACTGGAATGCTTTTCCAAACTGGGAATTACTGAAAAGGATCAGGATAAGAATAAATGCTGATTCAGGTACGTACCCGGCGCGCTTGAAGGACTTGAAGCCCCAATCGACTGAGAGACATGGTCATCCCCACCCACGCGGGCATATCGGGCCAAGGTTCCTTGCCTTTGCCTATGCGTGCAAACTGGCTTTCGTAGTAGAGCATTTCCATGGCACTGTTGCGGTCGATGTAGTTGATGCCGGTCTTGATGGGATGGACGGTACTCTGAAAACCTTTTCCCGCGAGGATGGCATTGGGAAATTCCGGATCCAGGGCGAGGGCACGTGCCACACCCACCATATCCACTGCACCGCTTTCGATGGCTTCGGCCATACCTTCGTCCGTCATGAAGCCGCCTGTCACCGCCAGGGGTGTATTAATGCGGCTCCGCACTTCCTCTGCGAACTGAATGAAATAGGCTTCCCGCTTCTTGGTCGATTCTTTTTTGATAGCCCCCACCATAGCCGCTGCTTCGTATGTGCCTCCTGAAACTTCAATGAGGTTGATGCCCGCTTCAGACAGTGCTTGCATCACGTCCATGGAATCTTCCTCGGAAAACCCGCCCTTCTGAAAGTCAGCTGAATTCATCTTGATGCTCACCGGAAATTTATCGCCAACGGCAGTACGCATGGATTCATAGACGCCCATGAGGAAACGCATCCGGTTTTCCAGGCTGCCGCCCCACTGGTCCGTGCGGATGTTGTGTTTGGGGGATAAAAACTGATTCACGAGGTACCCATGGGCACCATGAATCTGCACTCCGGTAAAGCCTGCTTTTTTTGCGATGGCCGCTGTCGTTCCATAACGGGTGATGAGGTCTTCGATTTCACTTTCTTCCAATGCGCGCGGCACGCCGAAATTCTGCGCCATGTCCCCTTCATAGCCCAGCGCTGAAGGTGCGACGGCTTCTTTGCAGAGTAACTTGGGCGATTGTTTTCCCGGATGATTGATTTGCATCCAGAGATGAGTATCATTCACCGTCCCCGCAGCGGTCCACCGCTTCAGGGCCTCAAGATTACGTTCATCCTCCACCACCACATTGCGCGGTTCCCCCAGCGATTTGCTGTCTATCATTACATTACCCGTCACCGACAGGCCGATGCCGCCCTCTGCCCAGCGGCGATACAGCGTATCCAGCATCACCGTTGGTTCATGCCGCTTCGTCGCCAGCACTTCGCTCATGGCGGATTTGAGCATGCGGTTTTTTATCACAACGCCATTGCTCAGCGTAAGTGGTTGACCTAAAATTTCCTTCGATTGTACGGGCATCATATTTCCCCTTTGAGACTTCCCATAATTATACGTAGCTCAAAAAGGAGAAACAATGAAACCACGAAAAATAGCCCTATCTATCCGGATGGTGTAGAATCCCTACCAGTCACTTACAGGAGTCTACATATGTCCTTAATCAACCCAAGGTATTCTTCGATTAAGCGATTGCCTCTCATTACAATGATGATTGGCGTTATGGTAACGGTAGTGGGTTCCTTTGCCCAGGCAGCCCCGGCGCGTCCCAATATCATCCTGTGTATGGCCGATGATCTGGGTTGGGGCGACACGGCCTATAACGGTCACCCCAGGATTTTAACGCCGCACCTCGATACCATGGCAACAACCGGGGTGCGCTTCAACCGTTTTTATGCCGCAGCTCCGGTATGTTCTCCGACGCGGGGCAGTTGCCTCACCGCGCGACACCCTTATCGTTATGGCATCAATGGCGCGAATTCAGGGCACATGCCCGAAGAAGAACTCACCCTCGCCGAGGCGTTAAAGAAGCAGGGCTATCGTACGGGCCACTTCGGGAAGTGGCATCTGGGCACGTTGACGAAGACGGTGCGTGACAGTAACCGCGGTGGTCAGGAAAAGACGCGGGAACATTACAGTCCGCCGTGGGACAATGGCTTCGACGTGTGTTTTTCTACCGAGGCTAAGGTGCCCACCTACGACCCTATGCTGACCCCTATCGGTTGGGAGAACAACACCGACCCGGAAAAACCCTTTGGCACTTTCTATTGGACAGGTCCGGAAGAACGCGTTACAGATAATCTCGAAGGCGACGACTCCAGAATCATCATGGACCGGGCTATCCCTTTTATTAATGAGGCCACGGACGAGGACGCCCCGTTTTTTATGGTGCTCTGGTTTCATGCGCCCCACCTGCCTTCCGTCGCCGGGCCAAAGCACCGCGAACCTTATAAAGATTTACCCGAGGAGGCACAACATTACTTTGGCTGCATCACCGCTATGGACGAACAAATCGGGCGACTGCGCGATGAACTGCGCACCCTGGGCATTGCAGAAAACACCATGCTCTGGTTCTGTAGCGACAATGGACCGGAAGGGGGTACCGACACGCCGGAGAATGGTACTACAGGACCGTACCGTGGTCGTAAGCGGGATCTCTATGAGGGTGGGGTCCGTGTGCCGGGTTTGCTCGAATGGCCCGGCGGATTTCCGGAAGCCCGCACGATTGATACCGCGAGCTGCACCTCAGATTACTTACCCACCTTGCTCGATGTACTGGGCATAACCATCAATGAAGGGCAGGAACCCCGCGATGGTATCAGCCTGCTCCCCATACTCAAGGGCGAGAAAATGATACGCAACGCACCCATCGGATTCGCTCATGGAACACAACGCTCCTGGATGGACGACCAGTACAAACTCATTAGCGTAGACAATGGAAAAACATTCGAGCTTTATGATTTGATAGCCGACCCGGGTGAGCAGGCTAATCTCGCAGACGAATTCCCGGACCGTGTTGATTCCATGAAGAAGGCGATGGCCGCGTGGTATAAGTCTTGCCGAGACGATAGCAGAGGCATCTAAACCTTTTAGATTTGATATGCATCCAAGCCATAAACAATCAATGGGAGCTTTCGTTATATGACTACCACCTGGAAACAAATCAGCACATTCTTTGCACTGACGATTCTACTCCTGGCACTGGTTCCCATACTTAGCCTGACCACGGGCGCATCCATGGACTTCGACGCGGTCGCTGCAAGTGCCACAGAAAAAACGGGCATAGCACAGACTTCGAATCTCCTGGTCGTGTTGCGATTATGCGTGGCTGAACCCGGACTCTTGCTCCTGGTCCTTGGCTCCTGCGTGCCCAGCTTGTATATCTTCAGCGAATGTGGGACACATGGTCTATTAAGTTAAGCGACACTTT